>JBGPFL010000624.1:0-4066 GCA_041483295.1 Blastocatellia bacterium
ATTTGGGGTTGCGTAAAGGCTATTATTAAAGACTTGTCGGGGCGGCCCTCGGGGGCCGCCCCTTACAACACCCAGAAATTTTCCAATCCGGGCGGCCACGGCGGGCCGCCCGTACAGGCATGCTTTCATCGCCCATTCAGTTGCCCGTTCCCCGACCCCGCCTTATCATCTGTTACAGAAAGAATGAACACTCGCGCTCTTCACAACCGACACCCTGAGGATCCCACTCGCGTCCCGCTCGTAATTGGCCACCGGGGCGCTTCTGGTCTTTCACCTGAGAACACTCTCACAGCGTTCCGACTCGCCATGGCGCTCGGTGCGGACGGTGTCGAGATGGATGTACAGTTGTCAGCGGACAGTCAGCCTGTAGTGATCCACGACCGGCGTGTAGATCGCACAACTGGCGGAGTTGGGGCGGTGGAGAGATTCACGGCAAACCAACTCGCGCAACTCGACGCCGCCGCATGGTTCCGCCGAAGGTTGGCCATGCGGCCGCGCATTCGCGCGCTGGCGGAGCAGGCAGCTATAGCAGCGGGCAACGGGCGCGTGGGCTTATCCCGGGAGGCTGTTCCAACGCTCGCGGCGGTCCTCGAGTTGATCGCTCCCGCAAGGCCCGGGCGAGTTTACATCGAGCTGAAGACCGATCCCACAAGACGACAGGTCCTGCTTGACCGCACGATTTCGCTCGTACGAAGCAGTGGTCTCGCCGATTCTATAACGCTGCTCTCATTCGACCATGAGATCATTAAACTTGCGAAAGAGATCGCGCCCCAGCTTCGAACGGCAGCTACATTTCCAATGACCGGACGCACGTTCGCCACGACTCGCGGAATCATCGAAGCGGCGACGGAGGCCGCCGCCGACGAGGTAGCGCTCCATTTCGGCCTGGCGAACTTGCGAACCGTCAGGGCTCTGCACGATTCGGGTCTGGCGGTCTCGGCGTGGACGGTCAACAGCAAGATCCTGATGCGCAGGCTCATCGCTTTCGGCGTCGACTCGATAATGACGAACTTCCCGAATCGGCTTATTGAGGCTATCCACTCGCCGCGGCGGTCGCTGATGTTCGGGCGCCGCGGCAGAAAGTCAGCGCAGTCCGCAAACCGCAAATGATGCCCAGGCAAGACGAACTCAAGGACGCTGACAGTGCTTCGGATCGTCGACGCCCGGGCGCCCTCGACGGTCTGCGGGAGACGCAGCGGATTGTGTCGCGGCCCCAATTCGTCGTGCGCCATACAGCGGCTTCTGCCTGCGACTTCGGGCCGCATTCGCACTCTTCGCTCACCGTAACCGCTGTGTTGTCGGGTACCATGCTGGCGACGATCGGTGAGAATGACTTTGAGCTCACGGCGGGCCAAACGGCGCTCACCGACGTAGGGCAGGTCCATTCGGCGCACGTTCGCGAGATAGTGTTCGTCTCGATCGGGATAAGTTCCGGCCTGGTCAACGAGCTTGTCACCGAACTGGGATTGATGCGCACCAACGCCGAGGTCGTGTTTCGGACGAGCGCTGTGCGGGATGACTCGTTGATTGAAACAGCTCGTACCCTGTCTCGCGAAATGGAGGACGAAAAGGTTGGGCAGGGTGCGATGCTGGACGCTCTGGTGCGCCAGCTTACCATTCATCTGCTCCGGTCGCACCTGACCGTACGCAAGTCTGCGCGCATCGAGCTATCGCGCGCAGGCCCGGTCGATCGACGGCTTCGCCGGGCGATCGAGTTCATGCACGACAACTACTCCCGTGAGCTTGCGCTCGAAGAAATAGCCTCAGCCGCATATCTATCTGAGTATCACTTCGCGCGACTATTCAAGCAGATCACGGCGGTGAGTCCGCATGTGTACCTTGCCAACCTGCGGCTCGAGCGAGCTCGCAAACTGCTGGCGGAAACCGCGCTCCCCATAAGTCAGATCGCCGCGATGGTCGGCTACCAGAGTCAGAGTCACTTCACCAAGATATTCAAGTCCGTCACCGGCGTGACCCCGCGGGTGTATAGGAGAGGATCCAGGATCTAGAAATGCGAATTTCGAAATGCGAAATGCGAAGAAAGGCGAAATTTCGCATTTCGCATTTCGCATTTCGAAATTCGCATTTCCGCTTATTGCCACCGGAATATTCGCAGGGCGACAGCGAAGCTCACCAATCCCCACGCGACTAACACCGCGACCTGAGGCCAGCTTGCACTGATCGATGCCCCCTCATTCATCACTGCCCGCAGCGAGTCGTTCAGCGCCGTGAGAGGCAGCGCTTTTATTAGCGGCTGTAGAAAGTCCGGAAAGCGCGACGCCGAAAAGAACGTCCCGGAGACCAGCCACATCGGCAACATTACGAGGTTCATCCAGCCCGAAACGCCCTCAATCGTCTTCGGCCGCGAGGCCACCAACAGCCCTATTCCGGCAAAGGTCACTGCGCCGATCACCGCCACAACTGCCAGATCGATCATCGACCCATGCACATTTACCTTGAAGACCAGCCACGCAAACACGACCACCGCGGCCACCTCGAGAAACAGAAAGACCATCCGCGAGAGCATGAACGACAACAGGTAATGCGACCGGCGCATCGGCGTCGCCGCCAATCGCTTCAACAGCTTTCTCGTGCGCGCTTGTACCACCGCAAAGCCGAGTCCCCACATCCCGCTGCCCATCAAGTTCAACCCGATCAGACCCGGAATCAAAAAGTCGATATAGCGAGCGCCCGGCTCGGTAACCGTTTCGTCGCGCGCTCCGACGACGTCGTTGCGGCCCAGTTCCCGCTGGAGTGCGTCATCGACCGTCAGCCGCGCTATCCGGCTCTCAGGCCGAGTCGGATCAAAGCGGTATTCAAGCTCGGGCAGCGTGGCGCTTCCTGTCTCGGACGCCGGTGCACCCCAGTTCCCGCTCTGGGCTCTAACAATCAGGGCAATCCTTCCCGTTCGCAGAGCCTTCGCGGCCGCCTCGGGAGTAAGCACCGTTGCCTCGATCTCCGGAGAACGCGAAAGCGCTCCGGCGATCTCTCTTGCCCGGGTTGAGCCTGCCTGCGCGCCACCTTCCTCGACTGCGATTCGAATCTCCTGTGGAGCTGTGTTGCGGAATGCGATGCCCAGCGCGAAGGCAAGAAGCACCGGAAAGATAAAGACCCAGAAGACCGCCTCTGGTTCGCGAATGAATTCGCGCACCCTGGAAAGGGTCAACTCGACCAGGGGATGGAGCCGCTCCGCCTTCGCCGGCCGGGCGCCGCTGCGAATGCGAACTCCCAATTCTGCGGTAGCTCCGTGCTCATGCTTCAGATCTAATTCACCCTCGACTTCAGCCATCGCGCAAGACCCTCCCTGTCAGGCTCACGAAGACATCCTCCAGTGTCGCCTGATGCGTAGTCAGTGTGACCAGCTTTACCTGTTGCCTCTTCAATTCCGCCAACAACCCGGGCAATGCCGTTCCTATTTCGGAAACGGTAAGCGAGTAACCGTCATTTCTGGACCGCACGCTGCCGACACCTGGAAGCCCAGCGAGTCCGCCGTCCTGAAACTCGCCCTGAACGCTGAACTCGATGATCTGGTCGGCGCCCAGAGAATCGACCAGCGCTGCCGGTGTGCCGAGCGCGATTACTCGGCCGTGGTCCATTATTGCAACGCGATCGCACAATCGCGCGGCCTCTTCCATGTAGTGAGTGGTCAAGATTATCGTGCCGCCTCCGGCGCGAAAGATCTCTATTATGCCCCAGAGCTTCAATCGAGCTTGAGGATCGAGCCCCGTGGTCGGCTCGTCGAGAAAGAGCAGGTCGGGATCGCTGACCAGGGCGCATGCAACCGCGAGCCGCTGCTTCTGGCCGCCCGACAGCTTACCTACCCGGCCGTGCCGCTTCTCGTCCAGTTCGACATATCGAATGACTTCGTCGATTGTATGGCCTCTTTTGTAGAAGCTCCGAAACACCCGGACGGTCTCTTCGACGGTGAGCTTGTCGGCAAGCTGAGTTTCTTGAAGCTGTATCCCGATTCTCTCTCGCAGGGCGCGATCATCGCCGCGTCCCCATCTCTGCCCAAGCACCTCAACCGTGCCGCCATCGGGCATGGTCAGTCCTTCCATTATCTCTA
>JBGPFL010000625.1:0-4061 GCA_041483295.1 Blastocatellia bacterium
GGGAGAGTGGGCGAATGGGAGAGCGGGAGAGCGGGAGAGCGGGAGAGCTGGAGAGCGGGAGAGCGGGAGAGCGGGAGAGCGGGAGAGCGGGAGAGCGGGAGAGCGGGAGAGCGGGGGAATGGGAGAGGGGCTTCCAGCGCTCTCCCATTCCCCCATTCCCCCATTCTCCCATTCCCCCATTCTCCCATTCCCCCACTCTCCCCTTCTCCGCTTTGTAACAAGAGGATCACAATCGCAGAATGAACGGAAGCGACCGCTCGCTGTTCTCAATAAGCACGATCTGGTTGTCGGCACCTACCGAAAGATTCAGCTTTTTGGACTTGAGCTTGAGCTTGAGTGAGTTGGATGATACATCGAATGTGAACTCCCGCTCGATCAGCTTGCCGTTTATCTCCACGCGCGCGGCCGCGGTGAACTGGCTTCCCTGTATGGTCAGCGTCTTCTTCACGTAGCCAGCCATGTTGATGATCGGGACCTTGCGTGGCGGCGGGTCAACAACGGCATCGGCGATGTTATAGACCACCAGAGCGAAATCCTGATCCAGGTCGATCCCGTTGCCGGGCACGCCATCGCTCGAAATGTTGGCCGCCCGCACTGTGAGGGTGAAGTTTCCCTGAGCCCCGGCAGGCAGGGAATCGGGCGCAAGGTAGATCGATTCAATGTTGTTGGTTCTGTCCGGCTCGCCTCCCGCGATGCTGAACTGGCCGGAGAAGTTGTTGCCAAGATAGATGGTCGAGTCTCCGACTTTCAGTTCGAGGTCCAGATCGTTAACCAGCGCCGGCCCCGCAAGCATGCCGGGTGCGTCGGTCCAGGCTAGCGTAACCCTCAGCGGCTGAGTTCGATCGGCAAGCGAACCGCGAATTTCGAAGCTCTGCCCGCTGTCGCCGAAGATCTTCGTCTGATCTATCAGTGTTCGCTGTCGGCTGTCGAATGCGCGAGCAAGATTGACCAGTCCCCACCCTTGTCGCTCGGCGGGGAGATTCCCTGAGGCGTTGTCGCCGGTCAGATACGACGCCGAGTTTGTGAGGAAGGCTTTGAACATCGCCGGCGAGGGCGCTCGACCGTCTCCCAGGAGATTGTGCTGGACGAAGTACCTGGCGAGCAACGAAGCCGCGCCCGAGACGTGAGGGGCGGCCATGCTGGTGCCCGATGACCACGTATAGAGTCTCTGCCCTGGTGGTTGATAGATCGGAATGCCCGGACAGAGCCCGTTGGCATTGAACAGCTCAGCCTGCGAGGCAGAACCATATACGTGAGTGCCGGGTGCTGAGATATCCGGTTTGGCGCGGAGGTCATTCGTGGGCCCTCCCGATGAGTATCTCAAGATGTCGAGCGCACTGTCTGCACCGTCGGGACCGATCGCTCCCATGCCGTCCAGGTCGCAAGAATCCCAGCCCGCCGGACGGAAGTTCTCACTGGCTGCCACGGTTATTACGTTCTTGGCGGTTCCGGGCGAGCTTATGTGACCGCCTGGTCCGCTGTTTCCGGCCGAAAAGACGAAGAGCATCTGCTGATTGCCAGGCACCCCAGGCTGAGCGTCGCGCGCCAGCGCGTCGAATTCCTGCGCAACCACATCATAGTCTCCAGCCCCATTGCCCCAGCTGTTGTTCGATATTCGAGCACCCGCTGCGAAGGCCGCTGAGGCAACTGCCGTGAACTTGAGATTGAACGGCAAGCTGCCGGTCTCGGTGAATATCCGCGAGACCCCGAACCGAGTAAAAGGATCCACGCCCAGGCCAAATAAGTAGCCGGCCTCGTCCGTGTTCCCACTCCGACCCGACCCGCAAGCGACCGACGCGACAAGACTACCGTGACCCCTGCGATCGTCCGCGCTGTCACTCGCATAGTTTACGTAATAGGCGACGCGGCTATTGCCCTGGCTGTCCCGAAAATCGGGATGAACCATGTTCGGCAAGGTGGAGCCGCGATCCAGGCCCGAGTCGGTGAAGTCAATCAGAGTGCTGGACTGAGTGTTCAGGCCTCCCGATTCTAACCACGCGAGATAACCTGGGCTCGCCGGCGCCTTGCCGTCGCCTGTGAGGTTCGACGCCGCTATCTGCGCGCCGCGCTCGTCGTGAAGCTGAGCAACAAAGGTCGGGCCCAGGAAGAGCACTTCCTCGAAGCTTGCGATTGGCAAGAGCCGCTCAATGGGCAACGTTACCGAGAGAACGACGAGCTTCAGAAAACGCCTCGGCTCATGATTGATAGAAAGCGCCTGCGAGGTGATGTACTCAATGGTCTCATCGCTTTCGGGCGAATCGAGCAATTCGATGTCTACATTCGCGACGCCATTCGCCGCTTGTAGCAGTTCGTCGTCGAAACTCGGATCGATCTTTAGAATCGGATCCAGGCGTCCCATCCATCTTATTGGACGTGTCTCGTCCGCGGTGTCGGCCCCGTGGTAGGTGGAAAGCTGGGCGATCTGGCTAACGGTGGCCCGTACGACGTAAGCGTTGTTTGGGATAAAGCCCGCTATCTCTGCGCCTGTTGCTTTGAGCCTCTCGATCCACTCTCTTCTAATTGGACTGGCGAATTGGACTACTCGAAGCTGCTTGGATGCGCCGCCGGCAGATCCCCGGCTTTCGAGAAAGTTCGACTCCGCCTCCGCCGTGTCCAAGTCGGCGCGGGCGCGCGTGTCAATAACTCCGCGAGCAAACCTGATCAGATTCGGATTCGTTGCGAGATCATTGGGAGCATAGATCTTGACGAGGTTCCGGATACTCAGCGCGCTGGTCACCCTGCTGGGCGCGGCCCAACACAGGATCGACGTCACAGCGACTCCGGCCAGTAAGAATCTGATGCGTTGTGAGTTTGGCTGATTCATCTTAAAGTATCTTAAATCTATCAGGGGGGTGCTGCGGGGAGGCCACCCAGGTTCGAAGCCGAACAGGTTAGCGATTATAGCGGCCGGTTCGCGCTTTTGCCAGCTTGAACGATGTACTATCATTGGTGCATTGCTATTTGGAAGGAGGGGGCGATGAAACCGCTTATGATGAAACCAATCTCACTCATCTGTGCCGCACTGTTACTCGCTGTTATCTTGCCGGTTCTGCCGCAACAGGTTTCGAAGACGTGTTTGACGGCCGAAGCCCAGACCAGGCGGCGGAGACCTGCGCGACCGACCTACACCGATACAAGGGTCATACCACTGGGGACCAATCTGAGGCTGCGCCTCAACCGCGGACTCTCGAGCAAGGACTCGCGCGTTGGAGACCGCTTCGCTGCCGACGTTGTAGGCTCCAGCCGCTACGAGGGTGCGGTAGTCGCCGGGCACGTCAGCTCGATAAGAAAATCGGGCCGCGTCGAGGGACGGACGAGTATGGCACTGTCGTTTGATTCTATTCAGTTGCGCGACGGGCGGAAGGCAACGATGCACGGCCAACTGATCCGTTTGTACGATGGAGACTCTTCGACGAAAGTTGACGAAGAAGGAAACGCCCAGTCGGGGGGCCGGGGAAAGCAGACGCTCAAGCGAAGCGGCATCGGCGCCGTCGCGGGAGCGGTGGTGGGCGGTTTGATTGGCGGAGGTAAGGGTGTTGCAGCTGGCTTGATAATAGGCGGAGCCGCCGGGGCGGGATCGATCGCGATTCAAGGCAGCAAAGAGTTGCGGCTCGAACCAGGAGCCGAGATGCTTGTGCGCGTCACGCGCAGATGAACGCCGCGAGTCAACCCTTTGGTTTGTTCACTTCATTCGGCGCCACGATCAAGAAGAGTCTGATCTCAAAGTAAGGTAGCACGGCGCTATCGGTGATGATACGAAAAAGCGTGTCATACCTGCCGGGTGCGTCCGTTGGCACATTCTCTGCGACCAGCCTGTACGCCTTGCCTTCTTCGACGGTCTCTATGCGAGCAGAGAAATGAGACTGGTCCCCTTCGATGCGTACGATCTTCAGGGGGCCGCGCTCGACCGAAACGTCGAAATGGGTGTTGGCCTTCTCCCCCTCTTTGATCTGCTTTCCCCATCGAAGCCCGGGTCCCACAAACACCGGTCCAATGTACTTGCCTTCGCGCAAACTGACTCCGGCGATTGGACTGCCATCGGGATTTGAAAGCACATTAAC
>JBGPFL010000626.1:0-4059 GCA_041483295.1 Blastocatellia bacterium
GACCGCGTTCGACATCGCTCTCAGGTAACCGTCATAGGCCGTGACCACACTGGGCCTCGAGTTGTGAAAATAGACCGAGCGATAGTGGCTCTCCTTGTAGGCTCCGGTCAGCGTCTTTGCCGCCGCCTTGGCAACCGACGCCTTGACCGGCCACCAGAACGGGTTTATCGGACAGACGACCAGCACTGGGGCGCTTCCGTCCCAGCCCGCTTCTCGCAGGACTTTCGCTCCGTATTCATCAGGATGAGCCTCGAACGTCCAGGCGGTGTCGGTCCCGAGCTCAGTCGATACGCCCAGCTTGCCCAGCACGGCTTGAGATTCTTCATTGCGAGTGATGACCAGCGAATCGGCGCAGTAGCGCTTGCACATCTTGGCAATCAGAGGGTCCATGTAGCCGGCTTCAGCGCCGTAGCCGACGCTCAGCTTGTTCTGCGATGAGGCAATGGCGAGCGAGCCGATCATCATGGTAGTCAGGGCGTTTGCGAACTTGCTCTTGAACATCGAGCCCTCGCAGGCCACAACGCCATCGTACTTGCGCACTTCTCGATAGAGGAATGGCGGAAAGATATCCGGCAGCCTGACCTGGTTGACCTTGTCGAAGTAACCTCGGGTCATGTCGAAGTTCTGGCTCATCACGCTCAGTTGGACTTTGTCGTCTCCGAGGATGTGACGCACCTGGCGCAGCATCTCTTCAACCCGCACATCGGACCCCGTGTTGCGAGTGCCGTTGTAGCCGGCGAACAGCAGCTTGAGCTTTTCACCTGGCTCCCAGCGTTTCCCGGCGCCCATCATCCAGCCGAGCCTGGTCACCTCAACCAAGCCGCTCACCCAGGCCTCGAGAGCCAGATCCATGCTCATCTGACTGCCTCCTCCACCACGGTGGGCCATTCCAGATAGTCGTACTTGAAGCGTCGACCCTTGCTGAACTTCAGCAGGGGGTAACTGTATTGCGAGAACGGCGCCGGGCGGTTGCCCGTCTCGCCGACGACCCGCGTGTTATCAAAAACCGTGTTCCACACAAGGTACGGGATGAAGACCTTGAGCAGGGATGCGCCGTAACCAATCGAAGTCCCACGCCGGTTCGCCAGAAAGTTCACCACGCCGGTGAAAGGACGCTCAAGGCCGGGCATAAAGATCGGCCCGCCCCTTTTTTGCACTGCGGCGAGAGCATCGGTCAACTCGCGAAAAGTCTGCGATTCGGCGCCGGACGACAGATGATAGATGTCGTAATCGGGGTCCGGTTTTTGATGAAGCGTGACGATTGACTCCGCAACAAAATTGACCGGAACGATGTCGATGCGGTCGTTGGGACGGAACGGTAGAGCCGGCAGGCCCGCCAGAAAGACGAACGCACGCACCATATCGAACTGCGTAGTCTCGGCATAACGGCTGTCGCCCAGAATGATGCTCGGCCGGAAGACTACGTGGGAAACGTCGGGCAACAACTCCCTGACCATGTGCTCGCAGAACTTCTTCGTGCGGGCATACGGGTCGTAATCGGAGCGATTCCAATCTATCGCGTCGCCTTCGAGGACCACTTCGTTGGTGCGATGTCCGGCTACGGCTACCGTGCTCACGTGACTGAAGCGGCGCATTCCGTGATGGTCGCGAGCTGCGGAAGCGAACTTGATCACCTCGAGGGTGCCGCGCAGGTTCGTGTTCAAGCAGCTCTTTTCCGACTTGCGATTGAGCGAGGCGGCGCAGTGGATCACCGAATCCGTGGAATGGACCAGCCTGTCGTAATGGTCTTCGGAAAGTCCGAAGCGCGAGTCGGTCAGGTCGCCGCGAAATATGTTGATGCGCGAGTTGAGCAGGCCATAGAAGCGCGGAAAATCCATGTGTAGCTGCATCGCGCGCCACAATCGGACTTCGGCTTCGTGGTGCTCTTTGGCTCTGACCAGCAGGTTGAGTGAGTCCGTGTGACCCTGCAGCAACTCTGAAGCAACATGAGCGCCCAGGTAGCCGGTGGACCCGGTTATGAAGATGGCCATCTCGCTTCTTAATTCCTCTCGTCGGCGAGGCCGGTTACGTTCCCAATCGTAGCGAAGTTGCTGGCCGGTGCGGGCATCTGAAAGGCGCGCCGCGGACGGGTCTCGAGAGGCCGGCCCTCGATTAGAGGATAAGACCACTTCCGCAGAGCAGGGATGTGAATGTTGATCCAGTACTCCCACCAGTCAATCATGCTGGCGTCGTAGCCAAAGGCTTCCTTCTCTTCGGGCGGAAGGGCTTCGCTCAGCAGGCCGACGTTTTCGGCTTCGAACACTTGTTCGTTGTCCAGAATGAATGGCTCGTACAGTTCGATCAGTTTCTCAACGCGGTCCAGTCCGCGCTCCCACTGCGCAAGAGGCGGACGCCTCAATGGCAGCGGAGAGCTGATCCTCTGAATGGCTTGAACCACTGCCCTCTGCCCCGGCGCCGATAGTCTCAGGTAGCGCTCCTTTGACACGGTGATCGAGTCGAACCTCAAACGCAGCCGAGGCTCGAGCGTGTCTTGCGCCCGATAATGCTTGCGATGAGCAAGACCCGTCAGCTCTACCGTGCGTCGCATATCACAGGGGTTACTGGCCGAGGTCGCAAGCTGATAGACGCGATTGTGCAGGCGGTCGATGATGGCGGCTGCGATCAACGTCATCCCGCGGCACACCAGATCGACGGGAATCAGATCGAGACACTTGCGCTCGTTTGAAGGAAGCTGCCGGAAGTAGGTGCCGAGCAGGTACGAGATTGGCGCCGAGGTGTTGACACCCTCGTTCCAGCCCTGAAATGGATCATGAGTCGAGGTCTCAACAATCGAGGGTCGCACAACGGCGACCGGCAGGTCGGCTCCCAGCTTGGCGATCAGTGATTCGGCGAGGCTCTTGGTGAAGGTGTAGGTGTTGGGCCACCCCAACTCCTTGGCGCGCCGCAGGCCGGCCTCGGCTAACCGGGCGCGCACCCACCTGCTCCGTGCCTTGCGAACTTGCGATTCGAGCGCGGCCGCGCTCACGTTCTTTTCATCCGACTTGGCGACAACCTGACTGCTGAGTTTAGTCGTAACCTCTTCGCTCTCTGCTTGCGCCTCGAGTCTTCTGATCACCGAGTGAAGAGCGTCGTGTTCGGCTTCGGCATCAAATCCCGACACCCCAGCCGGCGTGTAGTTCACCTTCAGATCCTCGGCAATCCGCCCGTCCCTCGACCCGACCACGTAGCAAGTCGAGAGGTGCAACAACCCGGCATGGTCGCACTTTCGAATGAAGTCGAGCAGCTGAAGAGTAGCATCGACGTTGGTGGAGACCGCCGCCCGCAGGTCCGGATTGAAATCGGTGAGCCCCGAGCAGTTGACTACAAGGTCGAGGTCGCCGGCCAGGCGATTCAGAGTGTCAGCCTCGAACCCAAGCCCGGGCATGGTGACATCGCCCTCGACCACTTCGATTCGATCGCCGAGGAACTTCGGAAGATCATCGCCGTAGCGTTCGTGAAAGGCTTCGAAGACGGGCGACTCTTCGACGATCCTCTCAAAGCGGCGCTGCGCCGTCGTCGAACGCGCGCGGCGTATCAGTAGATAAATCTTTCCGATCTCGGGCACATCATTCAGAATCTTGCTCAGCCAGACCTTTCCAATGAAGCCGGTGACTCCTATGAGAAGGATGTGCTTGCCTGCCAGAGCACGGTGAACTGAGAGCCGTTCGATTCGCTTCAATTCGTCGAAGATCACTAGCGGGCGGGCGAGTGACGGAAAGGAGCGCTTGGTTGAGACGACGGCTCCATTAAGCAGATCGGGATTAGATTCGAAGCCCAGGTCCCTGACGAGCTTGTCCGGATTGACCTGGCCGTCGACTCGCCTGTCGAGCAAGCGCGCCAGGCCGCCCCTCGGTCGAATGACCGGATCCAGTAGGCGCCCGGTGGCAAGCCCGTCACGAAACTCGAGGCGGTTTGCTACGAGTCGGCGAACTCCCAGGAACTCAGCCAACGGGCGCATGACGTGATCGAGGCCCTGACTGACCAGCACGACCTCGCGCCCCGCGGCAATCAACTGCAGCAGCTTATCAACGCTTTTCTGATTCAGTTTGGGCTTAAGAA
>JBGPFL010000627.1:0-4047 GCA_041483295.1 Blastocatellia bacterium
CACCGCCCCATTACCGACGATGAGATCGCGAAACGCCTGGCCAGAGAGGGCGTTAAGATGAGCCGCCGCACCGTCGCAAAGTACCGCGACCAGATGCGCATACCCGGTTCCCGCGAACGCCGCGCCATAGTATGAACAATCAATAAGCCAATCATACGACTTCGGATCTTAGACTGCGGGAAGCAGGCCCGCTCAGCAATTCGCTTGCCCCGCTGCGACGCGTTCCCACTCTCTAATCCGAAGTCTCCCAGGAGACTGCAATGGAATTCGAGTTCACCGGACGTCACGTCGACATCACCCCGGCAATCGAGCGACTGGTGCGAAAGGAGCTCAACAAGCTCAACCGCGTGCTCGACTCTGCCCCGATGCGCGCGCACGTCATCCTGTCGGCCGAGAAGCACCGCCAGCGCAGCGAGATTGTTGTGCACTGGCGCGATAGCGTCTTCACTGGAGTCGCCGAAAACAGCGACCTCAAGCAGTCGATCGCGACCGCTGCCAGTAAGGTCGAGAAGCAAGTCCTGCGGCTCAAGGACAAGTTTCATGCGAAGAAGCGCGGACGCACCTCGATGAGCGAAGTGGCGCCGGTACCCGGGGGTGCGATAGAAGCAGCGCCGGCCGCGCCCCGAATAATTCCGGCTCGCCGCTATCGGGTGAAACCAATGACCCCGGAAGAAGCGGCAATCATATTGGCGGACTCGGACGATCAATTCATCGTGTTTCGGGATGCCGAGACCAACAGGGTCGGCGTGCTGTATCATCGACAGGACGGCAATTACGGATTAATCGAACCGTAGATTTTGTCCGTTGTCAGTGGTCGGTCGTCAGTTGTCCGTTGTCAGTTGTCGGTATGCCTCGTGATTGCTGACCACGGACCAGAAACCAGAGACCAGAAACCAGAGACTACGGACAACGGAGTGCGGACCAGACTTTATGCCAGTTTCGGTCGTCATCATCACCGGCGTGAGCGGCTCTGGGATGTCATCGGCGCTGAAGACCTTCGAAGACCTGGGCTACTTCGCCATAGACAACCTGCCGGTTCAACTCATTCCTACCTTCGTGCATCTGTGTGACGAGTCGGCGGAGATCGATCGCACTGCGCTTGTGGTCGATGTGCGCTCTCGCGAATTTCTCGACATGTTTCCACGCATTCACGATGAGTTGGAACGTCAGGGTGTGCAACTTTCCGTACTCTTCCTTGAAGCCGACGACGAGGTCCTGCTTCGCCGCTATAGTGAAACCCGCCGGCCACACCCGCTGCCGGAGGAGGATATGGTTGCAGCCGTTCGCCACGAGCGCGAGTTGGTGTCCGAGATTCGCGACCTCGCCGACATCGTTATCGATACGTCTGAACACAACGTGCACACGCTGCGTAACGTGATCATGGAGCGCTTTGCGGATAAGAGCAGCGCGCCCGAGATGAACGTGACGATTTCGTCGTTCGGGTTCAAGCACGGGCCGCCGCGCGGTCTGGACATGTTGTTCGACGTCCGGTTTCTTCCCAACCCGCACTTCGTGCCGGAGCTCCGCCAGTTCACGGGGCGAGACCAGCAGGTCATCGACTTCCTCCGGTCGGAGAGCGAGGTAGAAGAGACTATCCGCCGGTTCGTTGATCTGCTCGATTACCTGCTGCCGCTGTTCCGGCGCGAAGGGAAGAGTTACCTCACCGTTGGAGTCGGGTGCACGGGCGGACGCCATCGGTCGGTCATGGTGGCCGAAGCAATAAAGGACAGCCTGGCCCAGCGCGGGTTCAAGGGAAAGGTAGTTCATCGCGACATAGACAAAGACCCGCAACGATATAGAGTAGTGTGAGCTGTTTCTCGTTTCTCGTTTCTCGTTTTCCGTTTCTCGTTCGCCGCTCCCAAATGCTGCGGAGTACAGAACGAGAAACGACAAATGAGAAACGCAAAACGTTCACCATTCGACAATCCGAAGTCAGAAAATTAGAATCCTAATATGATTGGCGGTGTGATCGTAACCCACGGGCAGTTGGCCAACGAACTCGTTTCGGCTGCTGAGATGATCGTCGGCGAGATAAACCATATCACCGCAGTCTCAATCGGCTGGCACGACGACGTGGATGTCGCGCGGGAAGAGATAGAGCGGGCCATACAACACGTCGACGATGGAAGCGGAGTCCTGCTACTGACAGACATGTTCGGCGGCACTCCGACCAACATCGCGGCTAGCTTTCTCGGCCAGACGTCGGTTGAAGTGGTGACGGGGGTGAACCTTCCGATGGTGATAAAGCTTGCTACCCAGGACAATGACGCCACGCTTGAGGACCTTGCCCACCGCGTGCGAGACGAAGGACAGCAACAGATACGACTTGCGGGGGACATACTTGCTCCTCAAAAGCGTTGATGTCAGTGGTCAGTGGTCAGTGGTCAGTGGTCAGTTGTCGGTGGTCGGTATGCATCGTGGCTGACGACAACGGACAACTGACCACGGACAAAAGAGGAATTCGTGAGCCCACAACCTGAACTCCAGAATCCCAAGTCCGAAATCCAGAATCTCCTCGAAATCTCCGACCTGCGCGTCTATTTCAATACCGATGACGGCGTGCTGAAGGCCGTCGACGGTGTGAGCTTCGGCATTCGCGCCGGGGAGACTCTGGGGCTGGTGGGCGAGAGCGGATGCGGCAAATCGGTGACCGCCTTCTCGATTCTTCGACTGTTGCCCGTCCCCCCCGCGGAGTTCGCGGGCGGGCGCATAGAATTTCGCGGCGAGAACCTGCTGGAGCTTTCCGATAAACAGATGCGCCGGGTGCGCGGGAACAGGATCTCTATGATCTTCCAGGAACCGATGTCCTCGCTCAACCCGATAATGAGCATCGGCCGGCAGATCTCCGAAGCAAGCCGCGCGCACCGGAGAATGTCGAAGCGGGAGGCTCGCGAGATCGGCGTCGAGATGCTCAACCGGGTCGGCATTCCTTCCCCCGCAGCGCGGTTCGATGAATACCCGCATCAACTGTCCGGCGGGATGAGGCAGCGAGCCATGATAGCGATGGCGCTGGT
The DNA here is from genome assembly GCA_041483295.1 of Blastocatellia bacterium. Lineage (GTDB taxonomy): Bacteria > Acidobacteriota > Blastocatellia > UBA7656 > UBA7656 > DASYSA01. Next base: position 3,015 of record JBGPFL010000627.1, read on the forward strand.
CTGCCGGCCGCAGTTGTTGATCGCAGACGAACCGACGACGGCTCTCGACGTAACCATCCAGGCCCAGATCCTGGAGTTGTTGGGAGAACTGCGCCGCGAGTTTGGGATGGCTGTGTTGCTGATCACCCACGATCTGGGCGTGGTGGCGGAAACCTGCGACTGGGTAGCCGTCATGTATGCAGGCAAGATCGTTGAATACGCGCCAGTGTTCGAGTTATTCGAGCGGCCGAAGCACCCATACACTCACGGATTGTTTAGAGCGCTGCCGACGCTGACCGAGAGAAAGAATTCGCTTGCAGCGATTCCCGGCACTGTGCCGAGCCCGCTTGAGTTCCCCTCCGGCTGTCGCTTCAGGACGCGCTGCGCTCTCGCTCAGGAGATATGCGAGCAAGAGCCGATGCTGCGTCCGGTGGTGTCCGACCATCTGGCTGCGTGTCACTTCGCGGAACAGGTCGGCGAGATGGCTCGAGGATGGCTCTCGCAGGGGAATGCATGAGTTCGTCCAGTGGCGACATCCTCATCGTTGAAAATCTGGTCAAGCACTACCCGATCCGCAAAGGCGTTATACCCAGGACCGCAGGCCGGGTGCGCGCGGTCGACGGGATATCGTTCTCCATTCCTCGCGGAAAGACGCTGGGGCTGGTGGGCGAGTCAGGCTGCGGCAAGACGACGACCGGGCGGGTAATACTGAGGCTGATCGAGGCCACGAGCGGTCGAGTGATCTTCGACGGCCACGACGTGTTCACTATGAACGCCAGGGAAATGAGAGTGCTGCGCCGCGATATGCAGATCATCTTCCAGGACCCGTATGGCTCCCTTAACCCTCGAATGACCGTGCGGGCGATGCTGGAGGAGCCGCTGCTGGTCCATGGAATCGAACCCAATCTGCCTGCTTCGCGATCACGCTTGTCGTCAGCAGTCAGGCGGCAGGTTGGAGAGCGCATCGAAGAACTTCTGAGAGTGGTTGGACTTGCGCCGGAGTGGGCGAATCGTTACCCCCACGAATTCTCCGGCGACCAGCGACAGCGCATCG
>JBGPFL010000628.1:0-4041 GCA_041483295.1 Blastocatellia bacterium
CGCGCCTTGGCATCTCGTGCCTGACGCTCTATGCCTTCTCAACGGAGAACTGGAAGCGACCTCGTCTCGAAGTCGAAGCCTTAATGGGACTGCTGCGTGAGTTCCTCCGCAAAGAGATTCGCAGCCTGAAAGAGAACAACATTCGCTTTCAAACCATCGGTCGCGAAGAGGGGCTCGAATCAGCAGTAAGGCGTGAGATCGATCACGCTCGCCGAGAGACCGGCGGAAACACCGGAATGCTACTTTCGATCGCGCTCAACTACAGCGGGCGATCTGAGATCATGCACGCCTGCCGTCAATTGGTGAGTGAGTTTGTCGCCTCACATCGTGATCCTTCGGAGATCACCGAATTCGACTTCGAGCGCCATCTGTTCACAGCGGGTTTACCCGATCCGGATCTGCTGATCCGAACGAGCGGTGAGATGCGAGTATCGAACTTCTTACTCTGGCAGATCGCCTACAGCGAGATTCATGTGACCGAAACTCTGTGGCCGGACTTCCGCCGAGAGAGCCTCTTTGAGGCCGTGATCGAGTTTCAGAAGCGCGAGCGGCGCTACGGTGACGTAAAGCCTGCCGATAAGAGTCCGTTGATCGCGGCCAACATGAAGTGATTCGTTTCTCGTTTCTCGTTTCGCGTTTCGCGTTGGGAGGTGATTCCGATCTACCACCTTCAAATCGAAACGAGAAACGATAAACGAGAAACGATAAACGACCCTATGAAGCGAATACTCACCGCACTCGTCGCCATCCCAATCCTTCTTTATACTGTCTGGAATGAGACCCCGTACTTCTTCGCCGGGCTGACCGTTCTTGCCATAATCTTCGGGCTGCACGAGTTCTACAGTCTTGCATCCAGGTTGGGCCTCAGGATCTTCAGCGCGGGAGGCTACGCGGCAGCGCTCGTCGTCGCGGCAGCCTTCATCAAGAACGAACCCGGGTGGATCGTGGCGGCGCTTGCGGCGCTTGTGGTCCTGGAACTCGGCGTTGCCCTTTCAAGACCGGGAGACGCCACTCACGCCCTGGCATCGGCATCAGCAACCGTGTTCGGCGTCGTCTACGTCGCGCTGCTTGCGGGATTTCTGATTGGCGTGCGAATGACGCCAGATACCGGGGCGACATCCAAACTGGCGGCGAAGCTCCTGACGACCTTCTTCGCGATGGTGATGATGACAGACACCGGGGCCTATTACACCGGACGGTCGCTGGGCCGCCATAAGCTGGCCCCTCGTGTCAGCCCCGGCAAGACCATCGAAGGATCGATCGGCGGCTTCATCACCGCTGCACTTGCGGGTTTCATATGCCGGCTGGTCTTCTTTCCCCAGATACCGCTGTTTCACGTGGTCATGCTGGGGGCGGCGATCGGTTTGATCAGCCAGGTAGGAGACCTCGCCGAATCCCTCCTCAAACGCGGCTCGGAGGTGAAAGACTCTGGCTCAATTTTTCCGGGCCATGGCGGGATGCTCGATAGGATCGACAGCATCTTGTTCTGCGCGCCTATTCTGTATTACTACTCGAGGCTGTTCATCTCCAGCTTCTGAGAGCGTGAAGAGGTGATTTGGTCTGTCGATCTTCGGCGACCAAGCTTCACGCTTTCAGAAAATCTTCAGTCAAGACCTTATCCAGCGTGCTGACCAGGAACTCAGCATTCGCTTCGGTGAACACCAGCGGTGGCTTGATCTTGATCACGTTGTGGAACGGCCCGTCAGTGCTCAGCAGTATCCCGCGCTGCTTCATTCGATTCACAACATAGTCTGCCTGATCTGCCGCCGGCTCTAACGTCTCACGATCTAACACGAGTTCGACTCCGACAAATAGCCCTAACCCGCGCACGTCGCCAATCAGCGGATGTTCCTCCATCAACCCCCGCAAGCTATCCATAAGCCTCGCGCCAACCTTCAGCGCGTTCTCCTGGAGCCGCTCCGCCTCGATGACGTCGAGCACCGCAAGTCCGATCGCGCACGAGACCGGGTTGCCGCCGAAAGTATTGAAGTACTCCATGCCGTTGGCGAATGAGGCCGCGATCTCGGGCGTCGTCACAACTGCGCCAAGCGGGTGTCCATTTCCTATCGGCTTACCCAGTGTCACGATGTCCGGCACGACGCCCTGCGTCTCAAAGCCCCAGAAGTGCGACCCGACCCGGCCAAAGCCCACCTGCACTTCATCGGCGATGCAGACTCCGCCTGCGTTGCGGACGTGTCGATAGGCTTCACTTAGGTAACCGGTGGGCAAGACAATTTGTCCGCCGCAACCGAGGAGCGACTCACAAATGAACGCACCCACCTGCCCGCCGCTCTGTTGTATCTGCTCAACCTCGCCGGCTATGTGACTGGCGTACTTCCCGGCCGCGAGCGGGTCGCTCCTTTTGTATTGGCCGCGATAGAGGTCGGGCATCGGGACTTTGTGGACGTTCGGCGGAGGGCCTGCGCCGCCTGGTCCATCGAACTTGTAGGAGCTGATCTCGATAAGACTGGTGGTGTTGCCGTGATAGCCCGCTTCGACCACTATCGTCTCCTCGCTGCGTGTGTGAGATCGCGCGAGGCGTAGCGCAAGCTCGTTCGCTTCGCTGCCGGAACATACGAGGAAGCAGACTCGCAACGGCTCCGGCAATGTTGAGCAGAGACGTTCGGCATAGCGCGCGAGGCTCTCATGCAGATAGCGTGTGTTGGTGTTGAGCACAGCCATCTGCTCCTGGCCGGCTCTGACAACACGAGGATGGCAATGCCCGACGTGAGCTACATTGTTGACCGCATCCAGGTAGGCCCGACCGTCCTCATCGTACAGATACTGCATTCCGCCGCGCACGATCTTCAGCGGCTCGTTGTACGAGATGCTTAGCGTGGGGCTCAGGCGCCTGTCCCGTACATCGAGGATCGCCTCAGCGCTCATCTCGTCAGAGGGAAAACGATCCGCAGGAATTCGCGCGATCAAATTCGGGTCGGGGCTAAGGCTCAACCAGATGTCACGTTGGCCGGGCAGGGCCACGCCCGGAAACTCGCCCTCGCGGTCCAACATATCGACGATGATTTGAAGATGAAGATGAGGCGGCCATCCGCCATTTATCGGATAGTCGCCGATCCTGGCTATTCGCTCGCCCTGCCTGACGGGCTTTCCATCATACAGGCCTTCGAGCGAGTCGTTGCTCAAGTGACCGTACAAGGTGAAGAAGGTGAGCGTTCCATTTGCAACCTTATGCTCGAGGATGATCGTCGGGCCGTAGTCAAGCGAGCCGGCGTTGTTACAGAAACAATAGATCCTGGCGTCCAGCGGAGCGAAGACGGGCGAGCCGGCTTTCATGAACAGGTCAAGTCCCAAATGCACGGTTCGCCACTCAGCCCCATCATTCCCTTCAGCCTTGAACAACTCGCTGGTGTAGATGGGACGCGCTTCGTTGTATCTGCCGACGCCGACGCTCGCGCCTGCGGCTTTCATTCGGCCGAACAACCTCTGAGTCATAGCTTCGACGTCGGACAACTCGGTCAGGTCGCCAAGCTCACGGCTGCTGAAGCTGAGATCCAGAACAACGACATCGTCGACTTTCAAATCCGGCTCGACGACTCGCCCGAGGCTATTCGCATTCTCCTCGAGCCACTCGACGACCGCCGACGAGCGTGACTCGGGAGCGAGCCCGCAGGCATGTCGGAACGCGCAGTGAGCGAACTCTTCACTGACATCTTCGAGCCGTTCGAGCAAAATCCACGCTGGCCGCTCGCTGATGACCAGGTACTCGTTGTCAGGCTCGACCTGTTGTTGATAAGCCGAGTTGGTCACGCTGATGCAGAGCCTTGCCCGGATCAACGGGTAGAGCAGCTCCAGTTCCTGCTCGGTAAGCGCGAAGGTCTGATGATAGCCGGCGACTAGGTGGGCGGCGGCAGTAATCGGATCGGGCTTATCCAGCATCGCGTACGCGGCGGCGACAGCGAGATCGCCGACAGTGTAAGAGTGCAGCATGTCTCCGAAGTCGATCACTCCGACGACCTCTCTCGCCCACGGGTCGCCTTCACCTACTATCACGTTGTAGTCATTCGCGTCGTTGTAGATCAC
>JBGPFL010000629.1:0-4037 GCA_041483295.1 Blastocatellia bacterium
ATGGCTGATCTTCGGATTGCCGCCGGCGGAAGTTGCCGTGCATCCGTCCGACGAGAACGACGTGCACGAGTTCTATCTGATGTGCGACGACGTCGAGGCGTTCATTGCGGAGATGAAGAAGCGCAAGATCGACTGTGGGCCGGTGCACAATCAAGGCTGGGGCTTGCTCACGCAGGTGTCGCTGCCGGGAGGCGGAAAGCTTGGCGTCTATCAGCCACGCCACGCCCGGCCGAAGTCGATGAGCGCGCCGAAACCACCGAAGGCAACAAGCGCGCGGAAGGCCACGAAGAAGCCCGCAAAACTCGCAACGAAGAAACCCGCGAAAAAGGCTGCTGCAAAAACGACGAAGAAGAAGCCGCGAGGACGGTAGCTCTCATTGGGTGGTTGTCCGTCGTCAGTCGTCCTTTGTTACTTGGACAAGCGACAGGTAACTACGGACAACCGACCACAGACGACGGACTTCGGCACTGGAAGCGGTCTATTCGTAACGCAATGCCACCAACGGGTCGACTTTCATCGCGCGGCGGGCGGGCACATAACAGGCAAGCAATCCAACAGCGATCAGCAGCGCAGCGACACTAACGAACGTCAACGGGTCGAGCGCGGGCACCTCGTAAAGCGCGCTTGAGATTAGGCGCGTGGCTGCAGCGGCCCCGGCCAGGCCAACCACGATACCGGCAACCGTCAGCTTCAGACCCTGGGCCAGCACCATTTGAAAAACGCGAACGGGATGCGCCCCCAGCGCCATGCGAATGCCAATCTCGTTGGTCTGTCGCGCTACAAAATAGGACATCGTCCCATACAGTCCGACGCACACCAGCACCAGCGCCAATAATCCAAAGAAACCGGTGAGCCGTGAGTACATCCGTTCAAACAAGAGAGAGCTGTCGATCGCCTGCACGAGCGTCTCGACTCGGGTGATCGGGATGTCCTGATCAACCTCCGCAACTTCGTTGCGCAGCCCGGGCACGACCATACTCGGGTCGCCGCCGGTGCGAACCTCAAACGTCATCTGGGTAGCGGCGTCGAGAGCCTGCAGGTGTGAAAAATACGCCGTTGGCGGCGGTGACTTCCGCAGGCTATTGTACTTGGCATCACCGACGACGCCGACTACCTCGAAATCGCGGGGACGTTCGGCACTTCCGAAACGAAGGATCTTGCCAAGCGGGCTGTCCCCGCCAAAGGCCTCATGCATCAGAGCTTGGTTGATGACGGCGACCTTCGGCGCGCTCGTATCGTCACGCCCATTCAGAACGCGGCCGATCAGCGTGGGGATGCCGAGCGTGTCGAAGTAGCCGGGCCCGACCAACAGTCGATGGAGGTCCACGCGTTGTTTGTCTGTCGTGACACCGGGAATGGAAACGCTTGAACTGCTCTCGCCGTAACCGACCGGCCCGTGCGACGAGAAGGTGACCGAACTGACTCCGGGAATCACCCCGATGCGGCTCTGCATGTCGCGATAGTACTCCGCGAGCCGCGAGCCCCTGTAGCCGTTCAGTCCCGGCGAGACCGAAAAGAGAAGCAGTTGCTGGCGTTCGAATCCGAGCGGAACGGTCTGAAGCTTCTGGAGGGTGCGCAAGAAGAGCCCCGCACCCACGAGCAACAACAGCGAAAGAGCGACCTGCGCGGACACAAGAACCCTCACTAGGCGCGAGCGACGCGAACCCAGCACGCTCGATGCGCTGCCTTCTTTCAAGGCGGCCGTGAGACTCATGCGAGTAGCGCTGAACGCGGGTGCCAGTCCGAAGAGAAGACCAGTCAACAGAGCGATGCCCGCCGTGAAGAGGAGGACCCGCTCGTTCACGTGCAGCGGCAACACGAACCTCTGTCTTCCGCTGGCCACGAGAGCGACCAACAGCTCGCTGAACCAACGGGCAAACAGGATGCCAAGAAGACCGCCCATCGCTGCGAGCAAGACACTCTCGGTGAGCAATTGCTGAATCAGCCTCAGTCGTCGTGCTCCAAGGCTAAGCCGCACCGCAATCTCTCTCTGCCGCGCCGTGGCGCGCGCCAAGAGCAGGCCCGCGACGTTGGCACACGCGATCAAAAGCACCAGTCCTACTGCGCACACCAGAACCATCAGAGGTTCAGAAAACCGTCTTCGAAGTTGGTCCAACCCTTTGGCTCCAGGCGAGCTCCGCAGGACAGGCCGATTCTCATCTGTCTTGGCGGATCTGGCCAGGTCTTCGACGCCCTGATCGAAGATGACTTCGAGTTCAGCGCGCGCCTGTGCCTCGCTCACCCCCGGCTTCAACCGGCCCATCGTGACCAGCCACCAGGTGCCGGGCGTCTCCCAATAAGCTGCCGCCGCTGCGTCTGCGGCAGCGCCGTATTGAACCGGACCAGACAAAGCAACCGCCTGAAGCAGGCGCGGGTACAGGTGCAACGGCACCCACAGGTCCACGCTGGTCCCCGGCTGCGTTCCGAAGAATTCCGGCGGCGCCACTCCGGCAACCGTCAACGGAATGCTGTCGACGACGATGGTCCTGCCGACTACCGAGTCGTCGGCTCCGACCTTGTTTCGCCAGAAGCTGTAGGAGATTACCGCGACGGCTGGAGCGGCCGCTGAGTCGTCGCTCGGAAGTATGGGCCGACCCATCGGCGTTTGAACGCCGAGGCCATTGAAGTAATTCCCGGAGACGGGCTGACACAGGGCGGAATCAGCCTTTCCGTCAAGCTGCACGTTGAAAGCGGAAGTGTTTGCGGCGAAGGCAAAGACTTCCGAGAAGCTCGTGCCGCCGGTGCGCATGGCTTCATAGGTGGGATACGAGAATGATTCGCTTATGAAGCCGCCCCCGCTGGGATCCTCGCGATTGCTGCCCTCCAGATCTTCAACTATTGAAGGCCAGGCCTTTGAGGTCCACTTGAACAGAATAAGTTGTTGAGGGTTGCGAACCGGGAGCATCTCGAGCATCACCGCATCTACGACGCTAAAGATAGCCGTGTTGGCTCCGATGCCGAGAGCCAAGGTCAGCACGGCGACGGCGGTAAAACCGGGGTTCTTTCGCAGCACGCGAAGGCCATAGCGAAGGTCTTGAGCCAGCTGCCCCAACAGCATTCCTGCCCGCACGTCGCGGACTCGCTCTCTCACCTGCTCGACGCCCCCCATTTCGATGAGCGCCGCGCGGCGGGCTGCGTCGGGGTCAAGACCCTCGGAGATCTTCTCGTCGATCAGCTGTTCGAGGTAGGAATTCACTTCAGCGTCGAGATCGTGGTCGATGCGATCCCTCCGGAGGAGATTCGATATCAGACTTCGAATGCGAAAGTAGAACGACATATTCATCTCCCTGCCGAGCGTTTCGCGTTCCGCGTTCCGGGTTCCGCGTTCCGCGTTCCAATAAACAATAAACGCGGAACTCGGAACGCTCCTTTATGGTGTCGCTTCGAGCGCGAGAAAGATCGCCGCGGCAATCCGTTCCCAGTTGGCAGTCTCGGTTTCGAGATTGCGCCGTCCGCTTCTCGTAAGCTTGTAGTATTTTGCCCTGCGCCGGTTCTCCGACTCGCCCCATTCCGACGCAAGCCAGCCCTTTTCCTCGAGCCGGTGGAGGGCTGGAAAGAGCGAACCAGGTTTGGGATGAAATGTCCCCCTGGTGATTTGATTGATGCGGCGCGCGATCCCGAGGCCATGGTCCGGGCCCAGGCCCAGCGTTTTGAGGATGAGCAGATCTAGCGTGCCTTGCAGAAGGTCGGCTGTAGCTCCTGACATGAGTTCCTCCTATAGAAAGTCTGTAGGAGAATAAGGCGCGACCTATCGAATGTCAATAGGAGAGGAGAAAAAATGAGAAATGCGAATTTCGAATTGCGAATTTCGAATTGGCGTCACGCACAGTCAGTAAGAGTGTCCTGCGGAAAACAAGAAAGCCGGCGTCATCCTCGACGCCGGCTGAACAAGCCTCACACACTTTGCAGATCTAGTCCTGCGATGGAGGTCGGGTATTTCCGGTTGACTCTCCGTCTCTTCGCTTTCCGCGATGACGACCCCGGGACAGTTCGTCGCGAGTAATCGCGCCATCGTGATTGCTATCGAGCCGGTCGAA
>JBGPFL010000630.1:0-4032 GCA_041483295.1 Blastocatellia bacterium
CTCTACGCCATCAGGCGCTATCATCCGTCAGACCATATGCGCCACATAGATTGGAAGGCGACCGCGAAGTCTCTCGAGATGATGGTGCGTGAACACATGCGTGAGGATGAGTGGCGGCTGACGATAGTCTTCGATACTGCGGCCCCCCTCGAGTCGGCACCCATCCCGATTGATCAGTCGAAGGATGAAAGCTCGGGCGACCAGGCAGAGCCTGACGCCAAAGGGAAGGCCGAACAGGGAGTCGACGCCAGGTTCGAGCGGGCTGTAGTGATGGCTGCCTCTCTTGCAAATCACTTCATCCTGGAGCGAGCCGATGTCGAGTTGATAACTCCCAGCGCTGATCCTGATGTACCCCCGGGTTCCGGATACGACCACCTCTATCGGATTTTGAGATCGCTGGCTGTTCTGCAGCCGACTCCGGCGGAGGTCGAGAGTCAGCCTGAGAACGAAGGCAAGCGGCGATGGTCGCTGGAACGGTTTCGTCGCGCTCGAACAACGAAGCCGGTAGAGAAGGACGAAGGGCCTGCCGCGGGTGAAATTCGCGGAACGGCGTGGCGGCTGCTGGACGAGATGCCCGTGCTGGCCGACGAGCGCCGGTTTAAGGTCCTGATCACCTCGGCTCGGAAAGGCACTATTCCGGGCCACGTCTGGCGCAGCGCCCACGTGGTCTTTATGGAGGACCTGTGATGGGAAATGCGAAATGCGAAATGCGAAATTCGGATTTGGTTTGCGATTGCAGACTTTCTAAACCGAATTCGCAATTCGCAATTCGCATTTCGCATTTCGAATTTCCTATTTATGAGCTTCGATACCTACTTCCGAATAACCTCGTACGCACTGGTCGCAACGGCCTTCGCGGCGCTCTCGCTGACCGGGGCCTTGGATCTGCTCTCCATTCTCCTTTACACGACTGCCCTGATCTTGAGTTTTCGGGCCGATACGAAGGAATGGAAGTGGTTTCGGCTGCGTGAATGGATGTGGCGGCTGCTTGCCCTGGCCTACGTGCCGTTCGTGTTCATAGACGGGGTGCTGACTTCGCGCATCATCGCGCTGGTCCATATGACTCTGTTTTTGTCGGCGGCCAAGCTGTTTCAGGACAAGCGCGACCGCGACTGGGTCTTCCTCTACCTGATCGCGTTCTTCCAAATGCTGTTGGCGGCGGGCCTGACCTTTGACACGACCTTCATCGCCTCGCTCGGTTTATTCATATTTTTCTTTATCTCGACGCTCGCGGTTTTTGAGATACGACTTGCGAGACGAGAGGTTAAGCCGATAGACGAAGAGATCATACTGCGCGTGAGGAAGCATCGGGCGCACAAGCCTCGCGCGGCGCAGCGTGTGACTGCCGATGATCGGCCCCGCGAAGGCAGTCCTCTGCGGGGGCGGGTCCGTTACCTGGTTGGCGCTTCGCTTACACAGTTGGTCATTGTCGGCGCCTTAACCCTCCCCTTCTTCTTCTTGATTCCGAGGTTTGGCGGCGGCCTCACTCGCAGTTTTGCCGATGGGGAGGCGCTCACAGGCTTTTCCGAGTCAGTTCAACTCCGTCAACAGGTGAAGGTCAAAGAGAACCCAAAAGTTGTAATGCGGATAAAGCTCGACCGCAAGCCTGCCAAATATATACGCTGGCGCGGCGTCGCGCTGGATTACTACACCGGTGATGCATGGAAGAAGTCCCAACAGCGCGAAGTACGGGTGCAGACGCAGGGAGTCAATCGCAGCGGCGTCGATCCCCAGAACGATGAGAAGTTTGAGAGGGAGTACTCGCTGATCCTCGGTGAAGATCCGGCTGTTGCCATTCAACCGCTCGAGCAGAAGATTGTGCTGGAACCTACACCGGGACCCACGACGTTGTTTGCCGCGGCGCGGCTGATGCGATTGCGCGGGCCGATCCCAAAAATCAGCGAGGACAGGAACAGCAGAGCAGTCTGGGGCGAAGGAGTGAAGGGGCGTATCCAGTACACAGCGCTTTCGGACGTCGGCGTGCCCGGAGAAGACAGGCTGCGAGCGGATTCCTCGGACGCTTATCCCGATCCGATTGTCTCTCTCTACCGCCAAATGCCCGGCGACCATGAGAGCGATATTCGCCTCGACTCGCGGATCAAGCAACTGGCTCTCAACATCACGCGAGAGGGCCACAATCCGTATGACAAGGCGAAAGCGGTGGAGACCTACCTGAAGACTCAGTTTGCCTACACTCTCGACCTGAACTTCACCAAGCGCGATCCGCTCGCCGAGTTTCTGTTTGAAGCGAAGGCCGGCCACTGCGAGTATTTTGCCACAGCGATGGCGGTGATGATGAGAACGGTTGGTCTACCCGCGCGAATCGTCAACGGTTTTCAGATGGGCGACTACAACGATGTGAACGACCTGTACACGGTGCGCGCCAGCGATGCCCACTCCTGGGTTGAAGTATACTTTGCTGATACGAGGGCCTGGGTAGAGTTCGATCCGACGCCGGCTGCCGGCATCAACGACTATTCCCAGGGGGGATTGCTCAAGCGGCTGAAGAAGTACATGGAAGCCGCAGAGGTCTTCTGGCTCGATTACATCGTTACGCTCGACAGCGAAGAGCAGGCGTCGATGATGGTGGATCTCCAGCACCGGCTGCTCAGCACGAAGGATCGCGCACTCGACTACTACGAGGTCGCAAAGCGGTGGTTCAGAGGGGCGGCCGGCTCAATCCTTGATCGGGAATGGGATTTGGCGACGATACTAAAGTTGCTGGCGTTGGTTGCAGCCCTTGTTGCGGCGACCGCGGGACTCTACGTGATGGTCGCGTATAGTAAACGGCGTCGCCACGCGCCGACCGGGTATGGCCCGTGGTGGCACCGGCTGTTCATTCTGCCGCGTTGGCGTCGCCCGGGACTCGCGGGACGCGATCCTCGCGCGTCTGCCGTGCTGTTCTACGAGCAGATGCTCGCCATAGCCGCACGGGCGGGACTTATCAAGAAGCCCGAGCAGACGCCCATCGAGTTTGCTGAGAGGTCAGGGTTTTCGCAGATTGACGAAATTACCGCAGTCTACAATCGCGTGCGGTTCGGCGGCGCCCGGCTCGACGATAATGACGCGAAGAGGGTGTCGAGACTTCTCGCTGACTTGAAGCGGGAGTCTCGCTGGGAGACGCGCAAGAAGAAAGTCAAAGACAAAAAAGGGAAGTCACCAGTGTGACCACCTTACGTTCCTGTGGCTACGAAACAACGGATGCAATCCGGCAATCGCGCGAGGTTTGACAACGATCAGTGGGCGAACTAGCATTGCGACCGAAGAATTGAGGACAAGCGGGTATGAAGATTTATGATGTGACGGTTCCGATCTCAAAGGACCTGGCGGTCTATCCCGGCGACCCCCCGATCAAAATCGAACGCCGGAGGACGATAGGAAAGAACGATTCCAAGTTTAATCTGAGCCGCTACTCTTTCGGCTCGCACACCGGCACACACGTGGATCCGCCTTTTCATTTCATCGAGGGCGGCGTCACGGTGGATAACCTGCCGCTCGAGTTACTGATCGGGCGCGCGCGAGTCATCGAAATTTCCGCATCCTGCATAGACGAAGAGGCGCTCGATGAGATCGACCTGACCGATGACATGCGCGTCTTGTTCAAGACCCGGAACTCATATCTCTGGGGCCAGAAGAAGTTCGTCGAGGAATTTGTTCACATAACGCCCGGTGCAGCGCGCAAGCTGGTCAATAACGGCATCAAGGTCGTGGGCATTGACTATTTGTCGGTCGAAAAGTTCGGATCGGCCGAGCCCGAAACGCATCTGACGCTGCTCAGCGCCGGAACGGTGATCATCGAGGGCCTGGATCTGCGCGAAGTGGAGCCGGGCGACTACGACATGATCTGCCTTCCCTTGAAGATCAAAGATGGCGACGGCGCGCCCGCTCGAGTCGTGCTCAGGCAATGACAAGCGGCTCGTTACTCGTTACTCGTTTCTCGTTGCTCGTTTCTCGTTCGGGCCTTCGATACTAAGGTCTGCTCTGGGATGATCGCCGCGACTTTGCGACAGACGCAGAAACAACAAACGAGTA
>JBGPFL010000631.1:0-4028 GCA_041483295.1 Blastocatellia bacterium
AGCCCCGCAACTCCCGCAGCGAAGGCGTCGTTGTCGCCCCGAGTCTCGAGCTCCAGGAACTTGCGATTCGCCTTTCGCTCTTCTTCGAGATTGCAGTAGACCACAATGCGGCCCTGCTTCAACACAAGGATCTCTTCGCAGCACTCCTCGACGTCGCGCAGCAAGTGAGAGGAGAGAACGATGTGAGCCTGGCCGCTGTCCCGAATCTCGCGGATCAACTCGATCATCCGCTTGCGCGCCGGGGGATCGAGCCCGTTGGTCGGCTCATCCAGAAAGATCAGCTTCGGACCATGTGCGATTGCCTGGGCGAGCTTTGCCATTTGCTTCATGCCGAGCGAGTACGTGCCCAGCTTGCGATAGCGCGCCTCGCCCAGGCCCACGTAAAACAGGGCTTCGTGCGCGCGCTCGAGGGCGGCATCCGCGGGAAGACCGGAGAGCTCAGCCATCAACCGAACGAAGTGAACGCAGGTCATATTCGCGATGAATGAATCGCGTTCCGGCATGTAGCCGATCTGAGTGCGAATCTGCTTGGCCCCGTTTCGAATGTCGGTCCCGAAGATTCGGGCCGTTCCGCTGGAAGGGGGATGGAATCCCAGCAGCGTGTGAATCAAGGTGGTCTTGCCTGCGCCGTTGGGGCCAAGCAATCCGATTGCCCGGCCCGACAGGGATCGCGTCAGGTCACGCAGGATGGGCCGCTTGCCGAATTCAACTCCGAGATTGTCGAGTTCGATTACTGAGTTCATAGGGTCACGCAATCAGCCAACTTCGTTGCTCGTTGCTCGTTGCTCGTTGCTCGTTGCTCGTTTTCGTCCAGCGGCGCAATGCCGGAACGAGAAACGAGTAACGAGAAACGTTACTGCTTCTCAAGGAACACCGTGTCGTCCTTGTCTCCGTTCGGGCCTGACTGGCGCACAGCAATCGTCATCGTCTTCCCGCCATCAGCGATCGTGAACTTCCTGGAAAAGGTTCCCCCGCTAACCTCCGTGAGGACGATGAGCAATGAATCGCCTTCCCATTTAGCCATTGTCTTAATATCTCGCCCATCTACTTGAGCCGCATTCTGGCTGCCATCCGTCTTGTAGGTGAGCTCCAGCGTGCGCTCCCCCTGCGCTCCGCCAATGGTCAGCCACTCTTGAAGGCTTGCATCCTTCTGATCGAACTTGATGGTGATCTTTTCGGGCCCACCCTCCGCGAACTTGCTCTTGGCCAGGTTCATCTTCCAGGTGCCAGTGACGTTCGGCTTTGACTGAGCCTGGGCCGGCCAGACACCTGCGATGGCGACTACCAATACCACGAGAAGAGCCTTTGTTCTATTTCTCATCTTCCTTCTCCCTCCTCTTTGAATTGAACTCATCCTGAGTGAAGACCTAATGCTTAAAGGGTCGGAGTTCGAACTAGCGCCTCAACCTCGCTACACCTCTCTCGATCTATTGAAGTGCTAAAAAGATTACGCCAGCCGGTGGGGTGTAGTTCCCACCGGCTGGCATTCTGCTCGATGAATTGTACTACTATTTTAGTGCATCGCCTCACCAAATATCTGCTTGAGCCCGAACGATCCAGGCAGCCCCATCAAACTCGACGGATTCAACCCGATCGGGCCATCTTCGCCGTTAGCCGAGAAGATGATTCGGTCACCTTGAGCGTACGCGTAAGCGAGCACCGGCGCAGCGCCCGCCAGGGATCTCAGTGTTCTCTGACCTTCCTCTGGCAGACCCTTCGCCGAATCACCCAACCTCCGCGCCACCGATCCCACCACCGGCGCAAGGTTCTGATAGAACAGCGCCGAGAAGTTGGCGTTCTTGTCTTCGGGCAGCGCCGCTATGAACCGAGGCGAAAGCAACAGCGTTCGGCCGCGCTCGCTATTACGAACGGCCAGATCAACCAACGGGCGATTCGGACCAGCGATGAGGTAGCCGTTGGTGTAGGTGTAGGTCAAGCTCAATCCAAAATCGACCGACTTCAGCGTGTAGTAGGTGCGGCCGCCGATTTCGCTCTGCTCCCATACGAATCCCTGCTTGCCTTCCTTCGCTGCGTATTCGTTCAACTTGTCGACGATGCGCTCGAAGGTCTGCTGCAGATGGGCTGGATCATTCACCTCGAACACCAGCTTCCATGACGGCACCGGGAGCACCGGGCCATCGATGGCAAACGCAAATTCGCCTCCGAGCGGCGCGGCGAAGTCGTTGCGGACGTCGATGCCGTGCTCGGCCTCGCCGTCCTTCAGGTGCTGCCACAGACTCGGGTCCAGGGTCCTGAGCGCGCCGAGCAGATCATCAACAAGCGCAACCGGCTGCTTGACAACGAAGGCCGCGACGACATTCGCATCAGGCGAGATGAATTGCAACGCTCCCATGGGCCCCGGGGCGGCAAGCCACGAAGCGAGTCCGTGATCCGCCTGCTCGAACGTCACTACCGCGCGGTTCTGAGGCTTGCCTCCGGTCTCCTTCAACTCGAAAATGAAGTGCTTGAGGTTAGTGATCCCGAGCTGCCGGAGGGCTTCGGCCTCGCGCCCGTTTCCGATTCGATCGCCCCCGCCGATAATGGCTTGCAAGTCCGCCGCAACAATCAGACCGGTGCCGTCGCGATACAACTCGGCAATGCGCTCGTAAAAGGGCGTGTGTGTGAACTGCTTCGCGCCCGGCTTTCGGGCCACGGCCACCTGTCGTAAGGACGCGAGGTTCGGCGCGGCGGCGAAGACATCCCCGTTGATCCAGATGAAGATAGCTTCCCGAGACTTCTGGTCCGCCGGCGCAAGTTCGGCTTCATTCAGCGGATCGTCGATGAATCGCACCTCAGGCCGTTTGGCCTCGGCGTTTGCCGATCCGATCTGCCGCTCCAGGTAAGATCGGAAGCCCGACGCATCCTTCAATTCCGCCAGCACGATCGGGGCAGCCGGCTCGCCTCGCGCGTCCATCGAAGCGCTCACGACAATCTCATCTCCGACGTACTCCCCCACTTCGCGAATCTTATCGATTACCTGATCGAGCCCGCGGCGCGAGCCCTGTTCTTTCTGCCACCACTCGCCTAGCGCAGGATTCTGGTGAATGCGTTCTTCCATTATCCGGCGAGACTCCGCAAGCGTCGCGCTCAAGTTCGGCAATGCCACGTAGAGCACGGTCTGGTCAGGAACCATGTCGAGCAGGCGGGTCGAGTAGCGGACGGCGGGTCGCGGCGCCTTCTCATCGATCTCTTTGCGAATCGCGTCGATCTCGGCAAGGATCTTCGAGTAGCGCTCGGAGTCGCGGCTCCATGCGATCTCGTCCTTTATTGGAATCGGGTCGATGCTCGGACTCGTCGAGACCTGATCACCCGGACGGAGAACGTCCTTCTCACCGTCATGATCGACGTGAACTTCGCCTTCTATGACCGACACGCGCGATCCCTTCGTGCCGTTGTTGACCGAAAAGATTGTTCCCTTAACCGAGACCTCACAGTCGTTGGTCTTGACAAGAAGATGGCCGTGCTGCTTCGCCGCTTGAACTATGATGTTGCCCCGTTCGAGGTGAATGATTACGCCCTGCGAGCTTTCGGTCACCGAAAACTCTGAGCGCTCTTTCATCTCAATGGCCGAGCCGTCCGGCAAGCGGACAACGGCTCCTGCGTCCTTCGCTGTGCGAATCTTCTCGCCGGCCTGAAGTTGCTGGCTAGTCAGGACCGCCTCGCTAGCTGTATCCGACACGCGGTAGACCGGGCCGTAAACCGATTCGACCATCGCGTAGACAGCCTGCACCGAACGCCCTGACCGTCGCACCAGCACCGCCGAGACGACGCTGACGGCTACCATGAGAGCGGCTGCCACGGCCCATTTCACGCCGACGCGCGAGATGGTCTTCGAAGGCCGATCGAGCGGCCGCGCGACGACTCGCCCACCCATCCGGGCCTGCTTGAGCGCTTTCCGGCAGGGGATGCACTCTTGAGTGTGGTCCTCGAGCAGCATCGTGCGCGCGCTCGAGAGAGAGCCGTGCAGGTAAGATGGGATCAGTTTCTGGAAATCCTCGCAGCCGCGGATGTGGTCCACGTGAGCCATC
>JBGPFL010000632.1:0-4027 GCA_041483295.1 Blastocatellia bacterium
CATCTTTGCCGGCACGCCCGAGTAGACCATATCGGCCAGCCATTCGTCGCCCTTGCGAAATGCTTTGATGACTGCCGCGGCGTGTACCCCGGTTGCGGTGCGAAACGCGTCGCGGCCGACGACCGGATAGCCTATCGGTATCGGAATGCGGGTAGCCTCGCTGGCAGTCTCACAGTAGCGCATCAGGTTTCCCAGGTCGCGGCCAATGTATCCCATCAGTTGCAGGTTCACCAGCAACTGATCCATGGGCGCATTGCCGACCCGCTCTCCTATTCCAAGCGCGGTGCCGTGCAACCGGTCGGCGCCCGCTTCGAAGGCGGTAATCGAATTGATGACTCCAAGCCCGCGATCCTGATGGCCATGCCAGTCGATCTTCACGTCTTCGCCGGTGTCCGCGACGATGCCCTTGATGTAGCCGATCAGCGCGCGCACCCCCTCAGGAGTCGCATGACCAACCGTGTCGCATACGCATATTCTCCGCGCGCCCGCTTCGATTGCGGTTGTGTAGAGCGCTCGTACCGTATCCGGATGCGCCCGCGTTGTGTCTTCGGTCACATACATGACCGGCAGCCCGTGCGACGCGGCGAACTTGACCGCGTCCTCAGTCGCGGTGAGCATCATTTCCAGCGACCAGTTTTCAGCGTACTGGCGAATAGGACTTGAGCCAATGAAGGTACAGGCCTCGATCGGAATGCCGACCTTCTGGGAAATGTCTATGATCGGCTGGATGTCGGCGGAAACGGTTCGGGCCGCACAGTTGGGAGTGATGTCGAGCTTGCAGTCGACTATCTCTTTTGCCAGCCTGGTCACATCAGCGACTGCTCGCGGACCTGCGCCCGGCAATCCGATGTCCGCGGCGTTGATGCCCAGGGAATCCATCAGGTGGAGCAGCTCGATCTTTTTCTCGATCGGCGGGTCGACGACGGAAGGCGACTGAAGACCATCCCTGAGAGTTTCGTCGTTCAACTCCACGCGACGTTCGGGGGCCAACTCTCGTCCCGCTGTGTTCCAGTCGTATACGAGCTCGCTCTTTTCCACGATTTACCTTCTTAAGCGATTAGAGCAAACGCTTAAGCTGAGCGTCAAGACCTGAAGCGTTTCTCGTTTCTCGTTTCTCGTTCCTCGTTCCTTGCTCCTTGAGTTCTGTGGTGTCCTCTCGCGATTTCACTTTCCAACGACCAACATCAAAGGATGAACGAGAAACGAGGAACGAGAAACGTTTTTGCTGGTACTATTCACGGCTGACAGCGGAGAGCTGACTTTAATGGCCCAGAACGTGCGGCACAATCCGATCATCGCCGAGCCAGCCGAGGGGTCGCTTCTCACGAGCAGGCAAATCGGCATAGCGCTTGCAGGATTGTTTCTACTCAACCTTTTGCTTCGAGGCTTCTATCTGCGATACGACTTCGTGACCGGCGACGAAGCGATTCGCGCGATCACGGCAACGCGCCTGCTGGAGGGTGCGCGGTTGTACGCGGACATCGTGACAGACAAGCCGCCGGGAGCGACGTTCTTCTACGCGGCGGTGTTCCGGCTATTCGGGCGCAGCATGATCGCCGTCCACCTCGCGGCTGCGTTGTGGAACTTTGCCACCTCAGTAGTCCTCTATGGAATAGCCGCTCGGTTCTATGACAGGCGGACGGGAATCTGGGCAGCGCTGCTGTTCATCTACTTCAGCACGAACTACTACACACAGGACATGATGGCGGCCAACACCGAACTCCTGATGGTCTTGCCTTACGCCGCATCGTTCTACTTCTTCATGCGGGCTCGCAGCCCGATGCAGGGCAGCGACGTGAAAGCCTCCTCAGGCCGTTCGACAGTCGCCTTGCTCATTGCCGGACTGCTCACCGGACTGGCAGCCTTGTTTAAGCAAGTCGCGGTGTTCAACCTGTTCTTCTTCGCTTTGCATGAAGGGGTCGCGGTCTACCGTGCATGGCGCGAGAATTCAAATGCGCGGGCTGCGCTGACAGAAGCCGGCGCCGCATTCGTTCGCCTTCTGGCCGTTGGTGCAGGGTTTGCCGCAGTCATGATCGCTCTGGTTCTCTGGCTTCGGTCAATCGGCGCGCTTGCCGAGTTTTGGCGAAGCGTCTTTGAGATGGGCAGCCTGTATGTGAGAGCTCTGCCCAGAGACGTATGGCTCAAGTTCATGGCCGGACGTACTCTGGGTTACGTGCTGTTCAATCTGTGTCTCTGGTTACTGGCTGCCTTCGCGCTCGTGCGGGCCATTCGGAGCAAGCCCGCGGATGAAGCGCTCGCGAAAGTTCGCACAGGTTGCCCAGATCGAGAGATGGACCTCACCCTGTCGTTGTGGGGCGGGGTATCCCTTGTTGCGGCGTTCACTGGCGGGCGCTTCTTCGGTCACTACTTCATTCAGGTTCTGCCGGCGCTGTCGCTGCTGGGAGCGCGAGGGGTGAGAATTCTCCGCGAAGGACTGGGCGGCGCAGACGCAAAACGCCGAGTCGCGTTCGCGGTCCTCGTTCTCCTCTTCATAGTCGGCCTGGTGAGATTTCACGGGCGGACGGCCATTCTCGCCTACGAAACACTGACCGGCATCAGGACCGGCACAAGCGAGAGCTGGGGAATGACTCAGCGTGAACGCGAAGCTGAAGTTGTGGCAAACCGCTTGCGCGGAATGGCGGGCGAGGGCGAGCCGATCTACATCTGGGGCTACGCGCTCGACGTGTACTGGCGCTCGCGGTGCCGTCCCGCGTCCCGTTACTTGATGCCCTACTACACAACAGGCCGGTTCCTGGACGGCGCGGCCGCCGAGCCGGACAATGAAGCGTTTTGGCGTGAAGCGAGCTCTCGCCTTATCGAAGACCTCAGGCAAGAGCGGCCGCGGGTGATTCTCGATGTCGAGGCCAATCTGATTTCGCAGCCCAATTCGGAAGTTACCGAGTTTGTCCGGGACAACTACCGCCGCGATGGCCAGATCGGACCCGACCCGAACCGCCCCTTCGTTGTCTATCGATTGAAAGAGTGATGCGTGAAGAGTGATGCGTGATGCGTGATGCGTGATGCGTGATCACCATATCACGCATCACGTATCACGTATCACGTATCCCGATCCAATCATTAATAACAGGGAGCGACTCGCGCGGGAAGACGTGCCCCACGGGAAAGCTGACATACTCAACCGACCGCGCCCGCCTGGCCAGCGCATCCTTGAAGCCTCTCGTCCGTTCCGAAGGGTAGAACTCGTCGTCCTCACCCGCGATGATCAGAACATCCGTGTCGCTGTTGTGGTACTTGTCTTCATTCCAGTCGCCGGGGATTCCGCCGCACACCGCGATCACCCCGCGCACCACGCCGGCGTGAGTGAAAGTGAAGCGATAGTTCAGCGCCACCGACTGCGAGAACGCGAGTAAGAAGATCGAATCGGTGTCGATGCGGCATTGGGAGCGAGTCTCTTCAATCACCGACAGCATCGTCTTGTGGTGCAGTTCGATGGTCTCCGCGGCTCTATACTGCATCATCCAGCCAAATCCAATCTTTGGCGTCCTCTGCTCCCTGGCGTCGGCTGTGAAGAACGAATTGGGACCCTGGACCGACGCTATCACGTAGTCGGCCGAGTTGATCTTTCGAGCCAGAGCCATCATCGATTCTTTGTTTCCCTCGTAGCCGTGCAAGGCGATGATGAGCGGCCTCGGACGCTCACGCTCCTCATCCGGGACGTAGAGGTCGTAATAGAGGTTGATCTGTTGCGGGGTCGATTTCTCGATGATCATGTCGGATACCAGCGCTCCTTGCTGAAGCATTCATCCTAGTCACCTCAGGCTCTCTTTGCCAGCGGCATCGCACATTGGTTTGTCACAGCCGGGGGGCGGTGCGATATTATCGACCACCATGAATGCCGAACAACCAACCAGGTACATCATCTTCGGCGCCGGCGCGGTTGGAAGCACAATCGGGGGATTGTTGATACGAGCGGGTTTCCAGGTGGTGCTTGTCGCCAGGCCCGAGTACGCCGAAGCGCTCAGACGAGGCATCCGCATAGAGCAAGACGGCGAAGAGATCAGCTTCA
>JBGPFL010000633.1:0-4019 GCA_041483295.1 Blastocatellia bacterium
GGCGTGCACGACAAGCACCTTCGCCTTGCAGTCTCGCAGTATGTACGCGGCCTCCTCTTCTTGAAAGTGCCAGTTAATGGGAACGGCATGGCCTCCTAGCGCATTCGCCGCCATCGACGCTTCGAAAAATGGAAAGTCATTGCGCAACATGATGGCGACGGAGTCCTCAGCCGCAATCCCCAGCGCTGAGAGTCCGGTCGCCGCGCGAGCCACGTTCTCCAGCAACTGGGCCTGGGGCAACTCTCGATCCCCGCTCAGGATCGCCCGCTTTAGACCTGTAAGGGCATCTGACATGGCTCAGGGCTCCGCAAAGTGCCGACCTCGGATCTGCATCACCAGCATAGAAGTTAACAGTAATGCAGCCTAACGGAACCGTCCCGTTTTGTCATCATCTGTCGGGATCGAATTGCCCACAAAAAAAGGGGGCGAGCCACCCCTCCCAAGCAACTCGGGAGGGGCCGCTTGCCCCCGCTCGGTTTCTATTGTGAAGCCTGGATTTCCTATTCCGACGCGAAGGTGGCGCGAAGAGTCAGGACGAATGACTGCTTGTCCGGATCATTCGTCACGACAGTGGCGGTCTTAACCACTTCGCCCTTGTATGCCTCGGTCTTCTCGACGGCAAGAGTAATGCCACCTTCCTTACCAGGCGCCACTACCTTATCAAAGTTGCTGGTCGTACAGCCGCAAGAAGGGCTGACACTCTTGATCTCCAGGTCCCCTTGTCCTTCATTCTTGATCTTGAATGTATAGGTGAGGGGTGTGCCGGGCTTCACGGATCCAAAGGAATGCTCGAGAGATGCGATGGCCAGCCTTGGCGGTCCTGTGTGGAATGCCTTCACTCGGGCCGACACCGAAAAAGCTAGTATCATGAAGATCGGTACCAAAACAACGGCTGTTCTTGATTTCATTCAGCTACCTCCAAAAGAGTGAGATTCTGCAAAACAACGGTCGCCATAACCGTCTGATGAAACGTCAGCGACATCCCTAATAACGTCCGGTACCGCGATCCGGTTACAGCTGACGGGCGAAAATACCGTTACGCCCCGCCGAGTAGACGACAAGGCTGAGAAAGAAGAGAGCATGGTGGACCGAAATATGACTTTCATAGAGTATGTCGAAGGCGCTAACTATACCCTATTTCGCCTCAACGCGCCCGACTCTAAAGAGACACCCGAATCCTTCGGCATCGGTTGAGGCGCCGGAGTTACGACCCTAACCTGGTCACCCTTTAATGTGTTGACTTGGAACAGCGGCTGCCCGCGAATCAGCGATTACGCCGAATCTTTGATCGCAGGGTCCTGACCCGGGATTCCGCTTCTTCAGCCTCGGCGTTGCGCCCGACCTTGCGTAGCAGGGTCGCATAGTTCTCCAGGACCGTAGCGGCGTTGGGGTGATCCGCTCCCAGGGCCTTCTCAAAAATTGACAACGACCGCTTGTAAAGCGTCTCGGCTTCCGGGTACCTCCGCAGAGCCCGATATAGCTCTGCCAGATTGTTCAAGGTTATTGCCACCTCGGGATGCTCGGGCCCTCGTGCCTTCTCAGTGATCGATAGAGAACGTTTGTAGAGCGCCTCCGCCTCCAGATACTCGCCCCGATCATGGTTTAGCAACGCGAGGTTGTTGAGGGTCTGGGCCACATCGGGGTGCTCGATTCCAAGCGCGTTCTCCCGGATCTTAAGAGACCGTTGGTAGAGCGGCTCGGCCTCCGGGAATCTACCCTGAGCCTGGTATAGCTCCGCCAGATTATTGAGGCTGTTGGCAACATCAAGGTGGTTCGCGCCTAGCGCCTTCTCCCTGGTTGCCAACGACTGTTTGTACAGCGCCTCAGCCTTCGAGTACTTCCCTTCCGCTCGATACAGCGCCGCGAGATTGTTGATCGTTGTAGCGAAGACGGGGTGCTCCGCTCCAAGCGCATTCTTGCTAATCGCCATTGATCTCTTGTAGAGCGGCTCAGCCTCTGCATACCTGCCGAGGGACCGGTAGAGCTCGGCGAGGTTGTTGAGGCTGGTAGCGACATCACGATGGTCGATTCCCAGGACTTTCTCCCGGATGGCCAGCCCGCGCCTGAACAGCGGCTCGGCCTCGGCATATCTGCCCTGAGATCGATACAGCGCCGCCAGATTGTTCAGGGAGGTGGCGACATCGGGATGGTTTGCTCCCAGCGCCCTCTCCCGAATTGCCAGCGATCGCTGTAAGAGCAACTCGGCTTCAGAGGATCTGGCCAAAGCGCGGTATAGCTCTGCCAGGTTGCTGAGGCTGGTGGCTAACACGGGTTGGTCCGCTCCCTGCAGATTCTCGCTGATTGCCAAAGATCGCTCGTATAGCCGCTCGGCGTCCGATGATCTGCCCTCGGCGTAGTAAAGCGCGGCAAGATTGTTGAGGCATTCGGCGGCGGCTGGATGGTTCGCGCCTGCGGTCTTTTCAGTGATAGCCAAAGATCGTTTGTAAAGCGGCCCGGCTTCGGCGTACTTGCCCTCGGAATACAACAGCATTCCAAGGTTGGTCAGGCTCCGGCCAACATCGGCATGCTCCGGTCCCGACTCCTTCTCAGTGATCGACAGAGCCCGTCGGAATAGCCGCTCTGCCTCGACGTAGTTCTGGGCCAGATCAGCAGACAAAGCACATGCGTTCACTAGCATCGCGTCATCCGGGCGAAGGTCTGCCGCCTTTCGATACGCGTCCGCCGCTTGCTTGTATTTCCCTTGCTGATACAGAGACTGGCCAAGGAACCGCGCGGCATCGACTGCTTCGGCCTTCATCCCTTCAGGCCGGACCTCTCTCATCATCAGGGCCTTCGACAGAAGCTCTTCCGCCTTCTGATAGTCCTTCTTCCAGAGCGCTGACAGTCCTTCTTCATGGGCGTCCTCGGTCTTGCCCTCACGAGTGAGAATTTCCCGACTCACGTCATCCGGGTTCAATCCAAAGGCATCGGAGACTCGCGCCAAACCTGCGCACCGCTGTTCCTCCGAAGTGATTTCATTGAGGGTTGTTGGTGCGATATCGAGCAAGATATTCTGGACGACTGCAAGCAACCCGATGCCAGCCTTGAGCAGGTCTTTGTCGCCCTTGCGCACAAGCACTACCGAGACAGCGCCTCTGGGCTCGCCGGCAGATGGTGTCACGATTGCGCGTCCATCCCAGGGACTGACAAGAATCCAATCGGGGTTGCGGCCCGGTCCTGCCAGCAGCTTTAGATGAACCCACTGTCCCGCTCGTGCCTGTTTCGGCGGCCCGAGCTGAGTTGCTCCGTCGATCGTGGTTGGACGGCTCGGCAGGCCGTCGGGAATACCTGTGAGGACAACGCCTTCGAGTGGCTCGCCTGCGAGATTGACGACTCGTACTGTGACGCCGCGGTCTTCAGCGTTCGCAGGTGATGCGACGGCAAAACAAACCGAAAACGCCAAGCCGATCGCGACGGCGAAATGAATGCAGTCGTTTCTCGTTTGTCGTTTCTCGTTTGTCGTTTCGCGTTCCTTAACTCTTGATGACCTCGACGTAGTACAGATCGGTGGCGACCTCAAACTCTTCTTTTTTCAGTCCCCTTTTCATGGTCTGCCATTCCGTCGTCGGATGGATGAGCTGCCACTCCGTACGGCGCCCGACCTTCACCGGCATTGAAAACTCTTTGACTCCGGCCCTCCAGCGGTAGGAGACGGTGCCGTCGCTCTCCTGAAATCGCAGTTCCAGGGCCGGCAGCGCGGCCTGCCGGAGATATTGGTCGAAGATGGGCGTCAGATTGAGGCTGGTCTGCTCATTGAAGAACTTCACCATATCCTCAGTCATGATGTTGCGATACTTGAACCGGCTGCAGTAATCCCGCAGGAGCTTCCACCAGCGAGTGTCATTATCAATGACCGAGCGCAACGTGTTGAGGAAGAGCGCGCCCTTGAAATACTGATCCTGCGAGGGACTCTGATTGACTTCATGAGCGGTAATGATCGGCTGCCGGTTTCTGACCTTCGGCTTGTATCCGTTGATGTACTTGAGGGCGTCTTCCCTGCCGAACATGGCTTCGACATA
>JBGPFL010000634.1:0-4016 GCA_041483295.1 Blastocatellia bacterium
GGTTCTCAACCGGGCAGGTACAACAGGAGCTCGAGGAATCTCAGCAGAAACTAGATGAGGCCCGCAATGCGCGAACTAAGGCGCAAAGCGATCTGGACGCGCTCCGGGACGAAGCACGTCGAGCCGGCGTCCCTCCAGGCGTATTCAGGTAATCTCCGGGTCCCCACGAAGTACGATGAGCCTCCAGCCCGGAGCAGTCATAGCCGGCGCTACCGATTCCGAGGGAGCGCCAGCGACACTGCGGAGCCGGCGCCCAGCAGCCAAGTCAACACCCATGGCAGAGATCTTACTGGTCGAAGACAAGGAAAGCCTCAGGCAGATGCTGCGGTTGACTTTGCAGAACGCCGGATATTCGGTTGATGAGGCGAGTGACGGGGCGGAGGCCCGGCGCAAGTTCAGCGACACGCGCTACAACCTTGTTATAACCGACCTCAAGATGCCGCGCGCCGACGGGTTGGAAGTCTTGAGGGCAGCCAAGGCGGCCGACCCCGACACCTCGGTAATACTGTTAACCGCCTATGGCACAATCGACGAAGCCGTACAGGCGATGAAAGAGGGAGCCTACGAATTCCTGCAAAAACCAGTCGACAGCCGCCATCTGTTGCTCCTGGTACAGCGCGCGCTCGAGGCAGCACGCCTTCGGGCAGAGAACGTACTGCTTCGAGACGAGTATGCGCGACAGTATGGATTTCCACGAATCATCGGCGACTCGCCGGCCATGCAGAAAGTAGGTCGCGAAATACAGCAGGTTGCCGGCACTCCCACGACGGCGCTCTTGCTGGGCGAATCGGGGACGGGCAAGGAACTGTTCGCGCGCGCCATACACCATCTTAGCCCCAGACGCACCGCACCGTTTGTCGCAATCAACTGCGCTGCGATCCCCGACACCTTGATTGAGAATGAACTCTTCGGCCACGAAAAGGGTGCATACACCGGTGCGGATCAACGCCGGGTGGGCAAGTTCGAGCTCGCGGCGCGGGGTACGATCTTCCTGGACGAGATCAGCGAGATCGCTCCTCTGGTCCAGTCAAAGCTGCTGCGCGTGCTTGAAGAGCGCAAAATAGCGCGGCTCGGAGGCTCGGCCGATATCGAGGTGCACGCTCGAGTCATCGCCGCGACCAATCGCGACCTGAAGGCCGCCGTCGCAGGCAAGCAGTTTCGCGAAGACCTCTATTTCCGCCTTGCGGTCTTTCCTGTCTACATTCCGGCTCTT
The DNA here is from genome assembly GCA_041483295.1 of Blastocatellia bacterium. Classification (GTDB taxonomy): domain Bacteria; phylum Acidobacteriota; class Blastocatellia; order UBA7656; family UBA7656; genus DASYSA01. The sequence goes on from JBGPFL010000634.1 coordinate 1,214, forward strand.
CGCGAACGGCGATCCGACATACGGCAACTTGCCGAGTTCTTCGCCACCAAGTACGGCCGCGAGTTGAGAAGATCGCCTCTCAAACTGACAGAGGAGTCCCTGCACGTACTCGAGGAGTATGACTGGCCGGGCAACGTGCGTGAGCTCGAGAACTGCATAGAACGGGCCTGCATCCTCGTCAGAGGCCTCGACATCACGCCGGCCGATCTCAATGTAAGCCCGCCCCTGGACTATTCTGTCGTGGAACAGGCGGGACTGTTGGATGGCTTCGACATGCGAGGCACACTCTCCGACGTGAGCAGCCGAGCTCAGCGGTTGGTCGAGCGTCGCAAGATTGACTCGACATTGAAGGAGTGCGGTTACAACAAGTCTCGCACCGCCGAGCGGCTCGCCGTCAGCTATAAGACCCTGCTTACCCGCATCAAGGAACTCGAGCTTGAGTGATCCTTGTTCGAAGTCCACCCGAGATCATACATCCTGATACTCAGCTTCTCTCCACAAGAGATAATCTGAGGACAACCTTCTTCTTACTCTCCGCTGCGCAACCTTTTCGGTCTTTGCGCATCTGAGGTGGAGTCCCCTTCAAGTAGGTTCAAGTTCCCGGGGGATCTGGATCTAGACTTGGATTACTTCCTGGAAAATAGATAGAATCGTCGCGATGAAGCCACCGAAGGCGGACAGCGAGTCTACTAACCTGTCGAGCAATCACACCACTCAAGAGCAACCTGAATGCACCGGGAAACCGAGATGACCGATGGCAACATCGCCGGCGGGAGCGACAACGACAAATCGGCCGCTCACATTCAGCCGAGCGGAGCGTCGGCGGGAGTCGCGCGATCGGCAGGCATTGTAAGCCTCGCCGTGATGGCCAGCCGGGTGTTCGGTCTGGTGCGCGAGATGGTCTTCGCCTACTTCTTCGGCGCGTCCAAGAGCTACGCGGTCGATGCCTATGTGATGGCGTTTCGGATTCCGAATCTGCTCCGGGATCTGTTCGCCGAAGGCGCCTTGTCGAGCGCGTTCGTCACCGTGTTCTCAGAGTACCTCGTCAAGAAGGACGAGCGAGAATCATTTCGGTTGTCAAACCTCGTTGCGACTACGCTGATCGTGATACTCGGCGCGGTGGTGGTGCTCGGCATGATCTTCACCAACCAGATCGTCGGCTTTCTCGCCTCCGGTTATAAGGCCATACCAAACAAGTTCGAAGACACGGTATATCTCACTCGCATCATGATGCCGTTCATCCTTCTGGTTGCGCTGGCCGCGCAGGCGATGGGGGTGCTCAACGCGCGAGGACGATTCGGCATCCCGGCAATGTCGTCTTCGTTCTTCAATATTGGATCGATCGTGGGCGGGCTTGTGTTCGCGGCGCTGATGACGGATCCGGCGCATCCCATAAGCGCTATCAAAGAGAATCCCCGCGACGGCATCATCGGCATGGCCTATGGGGTGTTGATCGGGGGCTTCCTTCAATATGCCGTACAGTGGCCGAGCCTGCTGCGGGCCGGGTTTCGCTTTCGTCCGATACTGTCGTTGAGCGATCCGGGTGTAAGGCGGGTATTCCGGCTGATGGGACCTGCTGTTATCGGGGCGGCGGCAGTTCAAGTCAATGTGATGGTCAACAGCAGCTTCGCCTCGAGCATTCCGAGCGCCGTAGCGTGGCTCCAATACGCTTTTCGCTTCATGCAGTTCCCTATCGGCGTATTCGGCGTTGCGATCGCTACGGCTACGCTTCCATCGATATCGAGGAGCGCGGCTCTCGAGAACAGCAGTGAATTCAAAGAGACGCTGGCAGGTTCGATCAGGCTGGCCTTCGTGTTAACAATCCCATCTGCAGTTGGGCTTATCGTATTAGGTCGCCCGATCGTAGCGCTGCTCTACGAGCACGGGACTCTATTCACAAGCAAGGATACAGATCATGTGGCCGCCGCGCTGGCCTGCTATGCCGTCGGGCTCGCCGGCTACTCGGCTGTGAAGATATTGGCGCCGGCGTTTTATGCGCTGGGCGATGCGCGCACACCGATGGCCATCAGCCTTGCGACGATCGCCGTGAACTTCCTCATGAACTGGTGGTTGGTCGGCGTGCTTCAAGAACGAGGTTTGGCGCTTTCCACCTCAACGGTGGCGGTGCTCAACTTCGTGCTGCTCTATGCTCTGATGCGGCGAAGGATTGGAGGAATTGAAGGACGCAAGACCGCCACAGCGGTCGTGAAGATACTGTTTGCGTCGGCCTTGATGGCCGTTGTCTGCTGGGCGCTCAGCCGTTCGCTTGGCAACTTGTTGCCGACAAACCTCGTGGGTCGATCGCTTCTAGTCGGAGTCCCGGTCGGAGCAGGCGCAACAACATTCTATTTTGCATCGCGGCTATTGGGTGTCAGCGAGCTGAGGATGGCGCTTGATGCGGTCGGCGGCCGGTTCTTTAGGCTTCTACGACACTAGCCTCGACGCCAGGGACGAACCCTCCGAAAAGCTCCTTTGCCACAGGAGCGCAAAGGTCGCGCAGAGCTATTTTCCTTTGCGCAACCTTTGCGGTCTTTGCGCTTCTGCGGTGAAGTCCCCTTCAAGGGAGTCGTTGCAAAGACGCATGACCGACAACGGAGTCGGAATCGCAACATCCATTGCCGAGAATTCGATGTTGTGTTGGCGCTGATGTAACTCGACCCTGTCGAAGAGATCTTTGGGGGGGGAAAAAAGGACGAGCGCTGTGGCGGGTTAGCATATAGGAGAAACACTGCCCGCCCCAGCACTCGGTGAGTTATGGAGGAGGATTACCCCAAGCGACTACGCTTAGAATAACAGCCGATCA
>JBGPFL010000635.1:0-4002 GCA_041483295.1 Blastocatellia bacterium
AGCGGCTCCACCAGCGCACCCTGTACGACATAGAGATGCTGAAAGAGCTTGGATACTGCCACGGCATTGAGAACTACTCGCGACACCTCACTGGAAGACTCAAGGGCCAGCCTCCGCCTACCTTGCTCGATTACCTGGCGCGCGATGCGGTCGTGATCGTTGACGAGAGCCATCAGACGGTCCCGCAGGTCAGGGGCATGTACGCCGGCGACCAGTCGCGCAAGAAGACACTGGTCGAGTACGGATTCCGCCTGCCGTCGGCGATGGACAATCGCCCGCTCAACTTCGAGGAGTGGGAAGACCGCATCGGCCAGGTGATATTCGTGTCGGCGACTCCCGGCCCATACGAACTGACTAAGAGCGGCGGGGAAGTCGTCGAGCAGGTCATCCGCCCAACCGGCCTGATCGACCCCGAAGTCGACGTGCGCCCCGTGCGCGGCCAGGTAGATGACCTTCTGAACGAGATACGCGAGCGAGTCGCAATGAAAGAGCGAGTGCTGGTCACAACGCTCACCAAGAAGATGGCTGAGAACTTGACCGAATATTACGCCGAGCTTGGAGTGCGCGTTCAGTACCTGCACTCGGAGATCCAGACGCTCGAGCGCATCAAGATACTCCGCGACCTGAGGACCGGGAGTTTCGACGTGCTGGTCGGAATCAACCTGCTCAGAGAAGGACTGGATCTGCCCGAGGTATCGCTGGTCGCCATACTCGATGCAGACAAGGAAGGCTTCTTACGATCGGAGCAATCGCTCATACAGACAATAGGCCGCGCGGCCCGCAACGTGAACGGCAAAGCGATTCTCTACGCGGACCGGATCACCGATTCCATGCGGCGCGCGCTCGGGGAAACTCAGCGCCGCCGCGAGAGACAGAGGGCTTACAACACCGAGCACGGAATAACCCCGCAGACTATCGTGAAAGCCATCGGGTCTTCATTGATATCGATCGTCGAAGCGGACTACTTCAAGGTGCCGCTCGACCTGGATGATATAGAAGAGTACTCGCCGGAGAAGATCAATCAGACTGTGCAGCGCCTTGAACTGCAGATGCGAGAGGCGGCTGCTCACTACGAATTCGAGCGAGCGGCCGAGTTGCGTGATAAGATCAAGGTTCTTAAGAATCGGGAGATGGGTATAGGTTGAGAGGCGTAGGCAACAGATCGGCCGCCGCGGTTGCCAGCATAGTCGCTGGCGGAGGATGGCGATGGCACAGCCATTAATCCATCGGTCAATGACGGATGATGAATACCTCGCCCTCGAGCGCCGTTCCGATCAGCGGCACGAATACCTCGAGGGCCAAGTCTACGCCATAGCCGGGGAGAGTCCCGAACACAGCCTAATCAACGCAAATCTCATTGCCATTTTCGTGTCTCAGCTAAAGGGCGGTAGATGTCGCGCCTTCTCGCCGAACATGAAGGTGCGAACCGGTCCGGGGGGCCTGTATTCCTATCCGGACCTTGCAATAGTGTGCGGCGAACCGGCGTTGCTCGACGAACACCGCGACGTGCTGCTAAATCCGGCGATCGTCGTCGAGGTGTTATCCCCTTCTACGGAAGCATACGATCGCGGGAAGAAGTTCTTGCGCTATCAAAGAATTCAGACGCTGACCGACTATCTCCTGGTGGCTCAAGACGAGGCGCGAATCGAGCACTTTGTCAGACAGCCCAACGGTCACTGGGACTGGTCCTGCGCCACGGGATCGGACGGCCTTATTCAGATCGCTTCGATCGGCTGCGAGTTTCGATTGGGTGAGGTCTACGACAATGTGGTCTTTGCAGTTCCCAACGAAGGCAGCGTCGCAAAGCGTCAAAGGCCCAGGAGCGGACAATCTACGAGAACCCTTAGCCGAAAACGATGATTACGCGCCGATGCCAACTGTCGGCAGGCGAATCTCACGGCAAAGAGCGCATGAAGATCAAGAGAGCGATTAGGTCGAAATCCGTCGTTCGCCACGGCAAGAGGCGGCGGCTCACCACGAATTCGAGCGAGCCGCCGGGTTTGCGTGATAAGATCAAGCTCCCGGTTGGCAGGCCGCTCCAGCTTGAGGAAAGTCGAGGGTTGATAACATGACTTGTCTGCCGGTCTCGGGTGGATGCGAACGTCACTTAACTGACCCGTTTGTCGAATGTCTGAACGATAGCCAGGGCACCTGCTTCGCCTACCAGACGTGCTTCCATCACATTAATAACGAGCCTCAGCCAGAAGCGCTTTACTCAGCTACTGATACCGGTGCCAGGCTGGTGATCGAGCGGAAAAGCGTAGTATGGCCGCTCAACTACGTGAAGCGCCATCAGAACGACCATTTGGTTGCTGCTATTCTTTCCGAGGGCCTTCGCGAACTCGCGGATTTGCAACCTCTATCGATTCGTCTAGAGCCGTCCGGGCTGATGAGTCGGAAAGAGTTGGAGTCGTTTGCCCGGGATATCGTCGCCTCGGTCCGATCTTCGATGGACACCCTTCGCACTGGACGCGTTCTTGGTTCCCAACGGGCTGGGCGAAGTTGGACTTGCAACGTTGATTTCGATCGTGACCCATCGGACGGACCGCTGACAGGACTCATTGTTCGCTGGCCGGAACCTCTCGAGTCGATCCGTGCCGAGGCCCTTCCCGCGCAGTTGACACAGAAACTACTAAAGCTCCTTGATAGCACGGTCAAGAAGTTCAGCGGTTACCCAGATGCACGTCGCATCCTCTTGCTCGATCCACACGGCTCCATTCGGCACAAAGATGGCTCGTGGTGGCATCGCGCCTTGAAGCCGCTGCCGACCGCGATCCCGGAAATCTGGCTTGGCATACACGATTGGGTTACCGATTTTGATCAGGGGTGGGAGTTCGAGCAGGTCTTTCCCATTCGGGGCGAACCATATGCGCTGCTTGACGGTCAACCCCTTTACGATTTCTTGCCAACATAGGCATGCTCAGGAGATGAAGCGAAAGCCCTCTTCCGAGGATCCTCCAGCGAGCCGCGCGGTTCGGAATACACTCGGCCGAGATTCACCCGTTGCAGGTAGGGTCAAACATCATGCTAAGCACGTATACGGCGAAGTACACGAGAATCGCTTCCGGTTATATGGGACAGTTGGTGGAATGGCCGGAGGTCGTGACTGAAGGCAAAACATTGGACGATTGTCGCGAGATGCTTGAAGACGCTCTGCGTGAGATGATCGCGGCGTATCGGCAAGAGAAAACCGAGATTCCCATCGGCCGGGCTCTGCTGGAGCAGATTCCAGTAGAGATATGAGATGCCGGTCAAGCGCCGAGACCTGATTAAGCATCTGGAAGAAAACGGATTCTACTTGCTCCGCGAGGGTGGGAAGCACTCTGTCTACTCTAACGGCGAGAAGAAGCTCCCCGTCAAGAGACATCGCACCATTGACCGAATCACGGCAAACGAGTTGTGTAAACAAGCGGGCGTGAAGCCGAAATTCTGAATCGGGCGAAGCTCCGACCGACTCTGCGCGAACGCCAATGACCCAATTCAATTTCACGACGGCAGGCGAATCACACGGCAAAGGGCTGGTTGCCATCATTGAAGGCCTGCCTGCCGGACTCGCCATAGATCCGGCATTCATCAATCATCAGATGTGGCGCCGGCAGCAGGGGTACGGCCGCGGCGGGCGCATGAAGATTGAAAGCGACGAGGCCGAAATCCTCTCGGGTGTGCGCCACGGCAAGACGCTTGGCTCTCCGGTCGCTCTGCTGATTCGGAATCGCGACTATGAAAACTGGCAGGACGTGATGAATGTTGAGCCGCGCGAGTTTTCCGACGAGAAGCGAGCACGCAGGATGACTCGACCGAGACCCGGGCATACGGACCTGGCTGGAGGCTTGAAGTACGACACGCACGATCTGCGAGACATACTCGAGCGGGCGAGCGCCCGCGAGACCGCAGCACGAGTGGCCGTGGGCGCCCTTGCAAGGCTGCTCATCAACGAGATCGGCATCGAAGTTTCGAGCCACACCGCCATGATCGGCGGCGTTCCGGAAGAACCCGTCGCCG
>JBGPFL010000636.1:0-3995 GCA_041483295.1 Blastocatellia bacterium
CCGAAGACTATGCGGGGAACCAGGCGGCGGGCAAAGCTACCGACCTGCAAATCTCAGTTGTAAACCATTGAGAACGAAAAAGTTTTCTCTCGACAAAAGCTGTGAGCCTTGATACTATGCACGACGTTCGCAGCGGCGGCCGCATCCGCCGCGTGTTGTGGTTCAGGAGCGCGTCTTCTCTGTTCGGAAGTGTCTGCTAGTTCTTCTGCTCGACTCTCTCCCGGATAGCCAAAGCGAGTTCCTTCTAACGTTTTTCTGGAGAACTCACATGTCAACGAGAATATTTGTCGGGAATCTGTCGTATCAGACGACGGAGGATCAGCTCAGCGATCTCTTTTCGGAGGTTGGGGAGGTGCAGTCGGCTACGATAGTGACTGACCGGGACACCGGTCGTTCGCGCGGCTTCGCATTTATCGAGATGGAGCGGGACGCGGCGACCAAAGCAATCGAGCGTTTCAACGGTGTTGAGTTGAACGGTCGCAACATCAACGTTAACGAAGCAAGACCACGGCCCGAGCGAACCGGCTTTGGGGGTGGGGGAGGAGGAGGCCGCGGCGCCGGAGCAGGCGGCGGCCGAGGCCAACGACGCGAACCGCGCTGGTAGCCCAGTCAGTGCAGCAAACTCGAATGAAAGGCCGGAACGAATCCGGCCTTTTTACGTTGATGAGGAACCTCGATGACTTCCCCTGCCCGGCAGAAAAGCTCTCTGCGTACCCAGGGGAGGAAAGCAGAGGTTTGGTGCGGTCGATTATCGGTTGCTGCCTACCTTGCCATCACTTCCGCTTGAGCATCTCCTCACGTTTTGCCTTGAACTCCGTGCCCGACTTCCACTCAGGGTACCTGTCTCCCTCGGCTACGAGGTATCCCACCTCGACGAGCAACTGAGTGTCCTCAACAGCGCCCGCGAGGTCCCAATCAGGTTTCACCTCGTCTGAGACCTTGTGGTAATCCTTTTCGGTGTAATCATCACGCTTCTCTTTGCCATAACCTTCGGGCTTGCCGATGAACTGAACGCCCGAATCGACGTACAGCGCCGGAACCCCTTGCTTGGCGAACTCGAAGTGATCGGAGCGATAGAAGGATCCCTTCTCAGGCTCGGGGTCGGGTTGAATCGTGCGGCCACGCGCTGCAGCCTGTTTTTCGAGCACGTCATCCAGCGTCGAGTTTCCGAGGCCCACTACAACGATGTCTTTCGTCTTGCCCCACTGATTGATCCCGTCCATGTTAATATCGGCCAGCGTTCGGGAGAGCGGATAAAGCGGATTAGCAGCGTAGTACTTCGCTCCAAGAAGTCCCTTCTCCTCCGCGGTCACTGCCAGGAACAGAATCGTTCGTAAAGGCGGAGTCTTGAGCTTGGTATATGCTTCAGCGATCTCGAGCAGAACCGCGCAGCCCGACGCGTTGTCGATGGCCCCGTTGTAGATCTGGTCCCCCTGCCGCTTCGGATCTTTCCCGAGGTGGTCCCAATGCGCGGTGTAGATTATGTATTCGTCCTTGAGCTTCGGATCTGAGCCTTCCAGCTTTGCGATCACATTGTTGGATTGGACCTCGCGAAGGCTGTTCTTAACATCAAAGTTCGCTTTTGCTCCAAGCGCAACGGGTTTGAAGTCTTTGCTGAGCGCCGCCTTCTTCAACGCGTCAAAGTCCTGCCCGGTGGCCGCAAACAGTTTCTTTGCCACATCCAGATGGATCCACGATTCAACCGACACTCGCCCCATGTTTTTGTCAGGGGTTTGAATGTCGAAGTTTTCCCGTCCCCAGCTTCCCGACACGACCTCGTATGGGTAACCTGCCGGACCCGTTTCGTGAATGATCACTGCAGCGGCTGCGCCCTTCTCCGACGCTATCTCGTACTTGTAAGTCCATCGGCCGTAATAGGTCATCGCGCGGCCCTTGAACATCCTCTCATCAAGCCTGGAGGGGTCGTTGGGATCGGGAATGGCAGGGTCGTTGACCAGCATAACAATCGTCTTTCCCTTCACGTCGACGCCCTTGTAGTCATCCCACCCGTACTCCGGCGCGACAACCCCGTAGCCTACAAAGACCATATCTGAGTTCTCGACTTTGACCTCGGGAACGAATCTGCGCGACACGGCGACGTACTCATTTGGGAACTGAAGGTCGATCTTTTTTGTACCTGCGGTGAACGAAGCTACCGGCTGGCCACTGAAGCCGACCAGGGGGACCTTCTGCGTGTAGGATCCATCAGGGTTGCCCGGCTTGAGGCCGACGCGCTTAAACTGCTCGGTCAGATAGTTCACTGACAACTCTTCGCCCTTTGTTCCTGGACCGCGCCCCTCGTACTCATCCGAAGAAAGTACCTTGATGTGCCGCAGCAGGTCATCGCTGCTTACGCTTTCGACAGCGCCCTTGAGGTCGTTCTCAGGAGCCGATGTCGAGTTGTTGTTCTTGGCCCTGTCTGTTGTGCAAGCAAATGTGAAAGCGGCAATGAATGCCAACAATGCAGTCGTCCTCTTCTTCATAGTCTTCTCCGTTGTGGATGTCCCAGCTCCAGCAGGTCACTGCATTTGCCGTGAGCGCAACTGTGGCGATGTCTTCGTCGTAGCCGTCAGGGTGCCCTTAATCTAACGGTAATCTCCCGGCGACTAGGGCACTCGGTAAAAAATGGCGCCGCCTCCGACTGCCCATATGTGGGAACTATCGGCCCCGGCTATTCTGAAGAACGGCACCTCCTGAGGGAAAATGACGTTCTCCCCCTCCCAGTAACGTCCGCCGTCGATCGTGTGGTAGACGTACTTTGGAAACCGCGGCGTGGCCCAGCCTTCTGCGGGACTGAGCAGAAACACATCGCGTATGCCCTCGCCCTGCGCGATGAGTTTTCTGGACCATGTCTCGCCGCCGTTGTTGGTTCCAATTATGCGGCCGAGGTCTTCATCTGAGGCGCTGGCGGCGGCAAGCCCGTTCTTTGCATCACAGAAGTGAACGCCGGAGACAATAAAGTTCTTGGCATCATCATTCTTCGGATCGGTGTAGTGCTCGTTGAACTCGAGTTCGCTTTTCTGCGTTTTCCACCCGCGACCTCCGTCCGTGGTGTTATAGATCGCTCCTTTGTATCCGGCGGCCCAGCCGGTGTTCCTATCCACGAAGAATATGTCGTTGACTGAAGTCGGGATACGACGCTGAGACTGCCAGGTTCGGCCTCCGTCATTTGTTGTGAGTATATCGCTGGGACCACCGTCGGAGGCGTCGCCGTCTGGAGAGGCCGGAGTCGAGGCGGGTGACTGTTTCTTGCCGGGTGTCCCAGCCGGCTTGCCCCCGACGGTAGGCTTGCTCCCACCGGTCTCTTTCTTGCCCGGTGTCTTCGCGACCTCAGAACTGTCCTCACCGGTGTCGAGAGTAACGCCGCCCATCCAACCAGTCATCTCGTCGATAAAGAATATACTGGTTGGTACCTGTTTGAATGGTAGTTTCGAGACCGCCCAACTTGCTCCCGCATCGGTTGTCTTCAACATCACGCCTTCGGGTCTATCCTCGCTGACGGAAGTCGCTCCGACCATCCATCCGACTCTTGGGTTCACGAAGTGAATCGAGTTCAAGGCCGTGTCCTTATCCGGGATTTGATCGATGAGCGTCTCATTCCAGGTCTGCCCCCCGTTTGTGGTGTTAATGACCACGCCGATCCGCCGTCTCCTGTCTTTCGGGTTCGGCATCTCGCCGGCGACGAACACGACGTCCGATGAGACGACCGAGATTGAACTGTAGGCGTAGACTGCCAGATTCATGCCGGTAATTTCCATCGAGTGTGGCGAGCGCCACTGTGCAATCCAGTGCGCGGGCGGCCTTGTCGGCGTTTGACTCGCATTCTGTTGATTGATGTTCTGCGGGTTTTTACAGCTCACGGTGGCCAGAGTCAGAGAAAGCAGGAGCTCCGCCCGGATGACTTGTTTATCGAGTCGCAGCAGAATCCCCATGAATGCAGTAGTAAGAATTTGAAGCGGTGATATTAGCAGAGGAGTCGGGAGTTTGGAAGCAAA
>JBGPFL010000637.1:0-3984 GCA_041483295.1 Blastocatellia bacterium
ATATCAGCCGAAGCCATTACCAAGCGATACGGGAAACTTGTTGCCGTTGATGAGGTCAGCCTCTCGATATCGGCGGGAGAGATCTATGCTCTTGTCGGCGCGAACGGGGCCGGAAAGTCTACGTTGATCCGCGCGATCGTCGGCATTAGCGAGCCCGACAGCGGGCAAGTCATGATCTGCGGCGAAAATCTCGCTCACCAGTTACCCGCGACCAAAAAGCACGTCGGTTATCTGCCCGAGGAGTTGATATTCTACGATCAGCTCACGGCGGGCGAGTACCTGCGACTGGTCGCCGGTCTCAAAGAAGCGGACCCGGCGCAAATCGATTCTGAAATCGAGTTCTTCGAATTGAGCCAAGTCGCCGATAAGTTGGTTGGCGGCTACTCACTCGGCATGCGCAAGAAGCTCGGGCTGGCCGCAGCGATGCTTGGATCTCCCGAAATCCTTGTGCTGGACGAGCCGCTCAACGGCTTGGATGTCGAGATGATGCGCAAGCTGAGGCTGAGGCTGCAGGCAGAACGTGAGAAGGAAAGAGCGACGTTGATCTCGTCACACGTAATGAGCTTCGTCGAGCGCATCAGCGACCGGGTGGGGATCATGCGAGCGGGCGGTCTGGTAGCCGAAGGATCGCCTGCCGAGTTAAGAGCGACTACAGGACTGGATGCCGCGCCGTTTGAAGATGTGTTCTTTCAACTGGCGGGATAGGGTCAGGGGAGGCGGATCACTCCGCTAATCTCGCGAATAAACGCCAATCAGGCGGGAAGAGTACAGCGGCTCTCAGAACTGTTGATAGGCCTTTCTGTTCCCTTTGGGGCAAGTCCCTTAGCGGAGATTCGCGTTATTCGCGGATTGAACTTCACTTCTTCAGGAACCGTTCGACGCCCCGCTTGCAGTCCTCGGTCATTCTCGTGATGGCGTTTAGTTGAACGCCGGCCTCGAGGGCTGCTTCAAATGTCATCGCGTCCATGTGATAGAGCAGGCTCTTGGCCAGCATAACGGCCGAAGCGGACTTGGCCGCCATTTGCGCGACGTACTCTTCGACCTTCGCTTCGAACTCGTCATCAGGGAAGACCCGGTTGATCATTCCGATATCCGCGGCCTCCTGAGCGCTCATAATCTCGCCCTTTGTGATCAGCTCGAAGGCGCGCTTCTCAGAAACCGAGCGGCGAAGGACCGCCATAACCATCGCTGGAATGAACCCTATGTTGACTTCCGGGTAGCCGAACTGCGCCGACCGAGCGGCCAGGATAATGTCGCAGGCGGTGGCCAACCCGCACCCGCCTGCAAGCGCGCGCCCGCGAACCGCTGCGATGATGGGCCGAGGATGCCGCCTCATGCTCACAAACAACTCGGCAAAGTGGCGGGCGTCGGCGACGTTCTCCATGACCGTGGCTTCGCTGATCCGGCGAAGCGCAGCCAGATCGGCGCCCGAGCAGAAATCCTTTCCGGCTCCGAAGATGACTACGACGCGCACATTTTCGTCTGTCGCGGCGTTGTCGACTGCGTCTTTGACTTCAGCGATTATCTCGGCGTTGAGCGCGTTTCGCTTATCGGGCCGGTTCAGGGTTATACGGGCAGCCCCTTGATCGACCGAGTAAAGAATCTTCTGATAATCAGTCATAGGCTTCGGGTGAATCTGAAGGACGTTATCAAACTGCCGACTCACGAATCAAGCAGCGAGAACGCTTCGTGACCCCATGCTTCACGAGTTGTTGCACGGCCTTGGGTACGACGACGGGTCTCGCGAAGAGGAGATCGGCCAATGCGAAGAGATGGTGAACCAGGCGCGCAGTGAGCTCGGCTTGCCGTTGCGCGATCAATACTTCAAGCCCGGCGATCAGGGTCACCGACACCCTCGCTTCTGCGCGGATCCGATTCCGCAGCCGGCCGCCGGCGACTATCCATTCCAGGCTGGAATGGCGCTACCTATACTTCCTGCTGAAGACCGAGTAGCGGCATACCGATGGTGTGAGGTCAGCCGCTGACAGGCGCCGATAGCGCAAGCCTTGATCGCGGAGGGTGCGCGTCACGCCGTTGCGCACTCCCCACGCACAGCCTGTAAGGGAACTCGTTGAGAAGGTAGTTCACTGGAGAGGCGCAGTTTATTAGAGTTTCAAGTCCAGTTCACCGCAGAGTCCACGAATCAGATCTCTGCGCCCCCTCTGCGTCCACTGCGCCTCTGCGGTGAAGAACGTTTTCGCAACGGTCAAGCTGTCCCTCTCTTCTCGCGCAAAATCGTGACGCGCACCTGATCGCGGATCACTCATGGACACGGAGAGCCTTTTTGATTATCCTCATTGCCTGCGAAATCGGATCTTATTTGGAGGAGCACTATGGCATTGAGTGCAGCACTGCTACCCGAGTTCGACCACGAGATGGCGAACACCCGGAAGACTCTCGAGCGTGTCCCGGATGACAAGTTCGACTGGAAGCCTCACGTAAAGTCCTTCGCGATGGGAGGTCTGGCGACGCACATCGCCAATCTCCCGAGCTGGACAGTCGAGACAATCGAGAAGGATGCTCTGGACATCGAGCCTCCGGGTGGAGAGCCCTATCGGGTTCCGCCGGCGAATTCACAGAAGGACCTTCTTGAGAGGTTCGACCTCAACGTCGCCGCGGCGCGTGCAGCCATTGCAGGCGCCAGCGATGAGCACCTCTTCAAGCCCTGGTCGCTGCTCAAGGGCGGCGTGGTGGTGCTTACGCTACCTCGCGTTGCCGTCTTGCGGAGCTTCGTAATGAATCATCTGATTCACCACCGGGCTCAGCTTGGCGTTTACTTACGGCTCAACGATGTGCCGGTGCCGGCGCTCTACGGACCTTCGGCCGACGAAGGTGCGATGTAGTGCGGCATCCAGAGATGGCGCAGCCCCATGCGCCGACCAGCAAGTCGTCAGACTCAAGGCTCTACTTGCGAACCTTTCGAACCTGCCTGAGGACTGCTTCAATCTTTGCCGCCTCGCGCGCCGCCGGGATGCCGCCGAACTGCCTCGCGTATTGTGCGAGACCTGGTCCGCGCCCATCCCGGCTCGCCTTTCTGATATCGCCCACCACAGGCATTCTCCCGAGACTCTTCGCGAGCGAGCACAGATGCAGGATTAACTGATCTCTATCGTACTTGTTTCTCGGCGCCGGGTATTTCGGGGCAATGCCCATCTCTTCGAGAATCTCGTCCAGGCCCGCCGCTTTTCGAGCCTCGGCTGCGCTCCCGAAAAAGCGCTTGAACGTCGCTGGCGTCGATCGAATCGATCTCGACATCCGCGAGGGTTTTCCCTGCACTCTTGTAATATCGGTTGTCGATGGGATTCTCCCCAACTCACGGGTCAACTCCTGAAGCTGTTTGATCAGCGCATCGCGGGTCATGACTCGCGACTCGAGGTCGAAGCCGGTAGCCTGGAGCGCCGCCGTCAAGGTGCCGAACTCCTTTGAGATGGAGGTCAGACTAGCGCACTCTCCGCGGCGACTGGCCGCGGCTACGTCGTTAGCGGTTGGTCTTCGGCCGAGCTTGGCGCCAAGCTTTTTCAAATGCTCCTGCAACTGCGAGCGAGTATACTTCGGTGGACTCCTTGGGGGCAGTTTGTTCGGCGCCCTTTCGAGTCCCACCTCTTTGAACGCTGCATCCAGACCGCCGAAATAGTCCTTGTATGCACTTGCGCTTGCGCACTCGTGCCGGCGGCTCGCGCTGTTTATGTCCCGGTTCGACGGACTGCGGCCCAACCTCTTAGCCAGTTCGCGCAAGAGGTGTAGTAGCTGCGCGCGTGAATAGGTTGCGTGTCTCGCTATCTCAAGCCCCGCTTCAAGCACCGCCCGGTTGTAACTGCCGAAGTAGGCTATGAAAGTGGAACTGCGGGCACAATCACCGTTGCGACACGCGGCGTTTACGTCCGGGCAGCCAGGCGTTCTCCCAAGCTTCTTTGCGAGAGTTTTCAACTGATCCAATAACTGCGGGCGGGTGTATCTACTGCGTTGGTTCTCAAACAGTCCGGC
>JBGPFL010000638.1:0-3982 GCA_041483295.1 Blastocatellia bacterium
AAGAGATGCCTCGCACTTCAACCGGCAAGGTCCAACGGTACAAGTTGAGAGCGGAAAGCCAACCGAGCCGAAGCGGAGAGTAGGATGAAATTTAGTCGCACGTTGATTTTGGTTTTTTCTTTGACAGCCTTACTGGCCGTCGTTGTTTCACCTGCCGGGGCTCAGCAGGGATGGACCCAGGCTCACACGATCAAGCAGAACGGCAAGCAGGCCACGGTCAGCGCGGTCTTTTACAACGGAGATGAGGTCTGGGTGGTCGGCGCACACGGGCTGATTGCCAGGTCATATGACGATGCGCGCACTTTCAATGAAGTGGACCTCGGGGTAGACGCCGGATTGAATGATGTCTTCGCGCGAGGCGACAAAGTCTGGATCGTCGGGGATGCGGGCACCATTTTGGTGAGCACCGACGGCGGCCGCAGTTTTGTGAAGAGCCTTCACAACTCCCATAGCAAAGGCCCGGCGGCCCTCGACCTGTATTCGATTCAATTCGTCGACTCTGACAATGGCTTCATAGTCGGCGACCAGGGGTTGATTCTGGCGTCGAGTAACGGAGGGACCTCCTGGCGAGAGCAAAACAGCGGCACCGACTCGCAGTTATTCCATCTGAGCTTCCAGGGGAAACGGGGATGGGTCGTAGGGACGGGTGGCTTGATCCTCCACACCAGGGACGCGGGAAAGAACTGGTATCCCCAGCAATCCGGGACTACGGACGATTTGAATCGAGTCTACAATGTGAGCGAGGAAACACTTTTGATAAGCGGCGACAATGGCGCTCTGCTGCGAAGTGAGAATGCGGGAGCCGTCTGGGAGAGAGTCGATTTGAAGATTCACGAGCCTCTGTTTGGCATAAGCTTCGTGGATAAGAAGACCGGCTGGGTCGTCGGCTACAAGGGGCGAGTCATCAGGACCTACGATGGGGGGCGCAACTGGGTAGAACAGGTGAGCTCGACTAATGCCGATCTGTTTTCAGTGGCATTTCATAAGCACCGTGGATACGCGGTCGGGCGCGACGGATTGGTGATGACGTACTGGGAGAAGCGCTAAAGCAGATTCATCGGCTTGGGATTTTCGGGATCGCTGTAGTCGTAGAACCCACGCCCCGACTTCCTGCCATACAGACCAGCCAGAACCATCCGCTTCAACAGCGGAGGAGGAGCGAAACGCCTCTCCTTGAACTCGTCGAACATGATATTGGCGATGTAGTACGTCGTGTCCAGCCCAACGAAGTCCCCCAGCGTAAGCGGTCCCATCGGATGACCACAGCCGAGCTTCATCGCGTTGTCGATGTCTACGATCGAGCTCACGCCTTCCTCGAGCGCTCGAATAGAGTCGAGCATATACGGCACCAGCAGCCGGTTTACAATGAAGCCCGTTCGGTCAGACGTTTGCACGGGCACTTTGCCGATCTCACGTCCGAACTGAGTTGCCGCCGCGAAGACTTCGGGGTCGGTCAGGATCGTGCGAACGATCTCTACGAGCTTCATCACCGGCACCGGGTTGAAGAAGTGCATGCCGATGAAGCGCCGCTGCCGTTCAGGACTGGTAGCGATCATCATCTGGGTGATCGAAAGGCTCGACGTGTTCGAAGCGAAGATCGTATCCGGGCCGCAAATCTGGTCGAGTCGAGAGTAGGTCTTGTTCTTCTCCTCGATGTTCTCGATTATGGCTTCGATGACCAGATCGGCCGTGGCAGCCTCTTCCAGGTCGGTGCTGCCGTGAAGGCGTGAGAGGGTCTGGTCGCGGGCTTCGGCGGCAAGCTTGCCCTTCTCAACGGCTTTGGAGAGCTGACGCTGGATGAAACTGACGCCCTTATTGAGGAACTCTTCAGCCACTTCGATGACCGTCACATCACGCCCCGCTTGAGCGCACACCTGGGCTATGCCGGACCCCATTAGCCCACAACCCAGTACCGCTACTTTGTCGATTGCCATACTGTTCCTCCAGTCGAATGGTAAGAGCTGAGTGATGCTGCCAGATCAAAGCCACGCCACCAACCCTACGGTACGCGTTCAGTCATGGGACTTGCTCACACACTATCACCGCAGAGGAGCAAAGAATGCGAAGACCGCGCAGAGAATAGCGTTTCGACGTCTGCGCTGTCTCTGCATCCTGACGGTGAAATCGCGCCGCCCAAGCGCGTTGAGCATTTTTCCAAGTAGCACGATCGCCCTCCTAGAGCAACTCGTACTCCTTAGCCTTCTCGATCAGTGCGTCTTCCTCGGCTCGTGTTAATTTCCAGTTCTTCGGGTTCGCCTTCTCGTGGCGTTCAATGATTGCTCTCTGCTCGCTCAGCACTTCCAGCAGTCGCTCCTTCATGAGCATTATCCTGGGGTCCTGCGATTGCAGCGCCTCGACATCCTTGATCCCACGCTCGGCAACTAGAAGCTCCGGAGAAACATCGGCGCCTTCATTTTCACCGTTCAATATCATCTTAAACAGTTTCACCGACACGCCGAGCGTGTTCACCGCGTCGTTTATTCTGGCCATCTGTTCCCGTTTAGCGGTATCCGGATTCGTCCTCAAATTGGCGAGGCTGGGGCGAGGGCCGTCGTAGTGGCGGAAGGCTTCGACGAACGAGATCGCGATGATGGCCAGACATAAAACCTCCGCAACTTTCCACACCCTACCACTGGTCACCTCACCCGGGCGTTTGTAAGGGACAACGAGCGCCAGCGCAACCCCTGCAAGCAATCCACCAATGTGGGCCGAGTTATCAACGAATCTCACTGAGAATCCGAAAGCCAGATTGATCAGGATAATCGGAATGATCCGCCGGATAATGTCGCGGCGCAGGGCGGCGGGAATCTCTTTTCTGTACCTGAAGGCAAATGTGCCCATCACCCCGAACAGACCGAAGATCGCTCCTGACGCTCCCGCCGACAAACTCTCGGGCATGAAGATATAGCTCGACAGCGAACCAACTATCCCGGCGGCGAGGTACAGCAGGACGAAGCGCGACGAGCCATAGATCTGCTCGATCTGTTGTCCGAGGATCCAGAGCGCGTAGTTGTTCATTATCAGATGGGCGAATCCGATATGAATGAAGATACAGGTTACCAGACGCCAGTATTGATGCTGTCCGTCGATGAGGGGATTGAACTTGGCGCCGAACCCTATCAAAGCCGCGTCGTCGGCGGACATCAAGCTCATGCCGCCCGACATCCACATCAGAAAGAAGACGCCCAGATTGAGACCGACCAATATGAAGGTAAACGGGCTCGCTCGTGTGAAGAGGGCTCGCACGAAGTTGACGGTGTTGACGCGCTCGCGTTCGGCAAGCACTGAGGCCAGCGACCGGAACCCGCAGTGAACGCAATCGGGGTTATCGGCCGGAGTGGAGTTGCCGCAACTGGGGCAGCTTCGGAATCCTGATTGATTGGTTGCTTGATTCAAAGTGTTAGCTTCAGATTGCGGTCCTGATCGCGATTTGTCCACAGCGCTTAGGGGCCGCAAGCGCCGAACGGATGAATCCTTGTCCCCTATCTTCTTATCATTCTATTCCGAGTTCGTGCGCCTTGCTTTCCAGCCACGCCCTATAGTCCTTGATCGCAGCGTCAAGCTCACCGTGGTTGGAATTGGACTCACGAAGGGCCTCGGGATTTGTTTTAGCCGCGTCAAGCAGCGCGGCTCGCTTGCCGGCCTGATCGACGAGACGTCTACAGATATCGCTTAACTGCGGGTCGATGTCTGGGATGCGCTCGACTCCGGATGCTGCAGTCCTGAGCTTAGTCGCAAGCCCCTGGGGATCGCCGTCTTCCGGCCTTCCTCTCCAGTTGAATGCGCTGTCCAGGACGATCGCGAGGCGCTGGACGCTCCCGTACGATCGACCCACCGCGGCCTTGCGTTGAGAGTTACCGTAGTTCTTAGCCACCATCGCGAAGCTGGCCACTACCACCGGTGCGCATGCAATCGCGGTTATGTTCCAGATCAGCGCCGAGCGCGCGATGGTGGGCTCCTCGGCCGAAATCGCATAAGCCAG
>JBGPFL010000639.1:0-3980 GCA_041483295.1 Blastocatellia bacterium
GCGTTTGCCGTCCTCAAAGACTTCGAAGTCCTCCTTGGTCAGGCCACTCACAAATCCCCTTTTATCCTTCACAGTGACCGGCAACTCGACCTCGAGCACGAAAAGCTGAGTCTTATCCTCTCGCTGGGGCTTGGTCTGTGCTTGAGGTTTGGTTTGGTCCGGCTTGGTCTCGGGCTTCTGGGCTGACACCGTCACGCCAATCAACACAACTATGGATGCCAGTGAGAACACACGAGCGGATAATCGTTTCATCTCTTTCAACGAACCTCCGGCCACTGGGTCTGATGCACGGGTCTTTGGCTCAGGATGCTTCGGCCACAGGGGAATTATAGATGGCGTTTAGAAACAGTGTCCAGTCGATGGCCAACGGGACTGCCTGACCAGTCGGGCTTGAGCGCGGGAATTCGGTGAGTTGGACAGAGCACCCAAGACGCTCCCGTGGTAGGGCACAAGTGTCTCGCGCAAACCGCAGACGAGCGTCTGTGATCCAGCGACGGCAACCGCGGATAGCCTGCAGCGAGAGACCACGTAGAGAAGAGCGGTCACCAATCCTCTACGTGACCTCCGCCGGGTGCGGGTTTCTTTACTTCGACTCGACTAGGCGTCGTACATCGCCGCAATCAGGCAGCCGCGAGCGGTTGCAGTCAGCGGATCGGCCGCCATTCGGATCTCGGATATCGCCAACGGGAAGCCGTCGCGTTCGAGCGACTGGCGGAACCTGTCGAGGAACCCCTTCGGCTTGGCGGTGCCGCCGCTGAGGACGATCGGTATAGGCTTATCGATCCGAGGCAGGTTCTTGGTCTCGGCCAGCGCGTTGCGCAGCCCCTCAACGAGCGACACGATCATATCGTCGTAATAAACGTGCAGGGCGCTTTCGTACTTGTTCCTGGGCGGCCGTGACAGATCGAGGCTCTCTTCTTTGATCACCCGAATCCGCGTAGGAACTTCGCCGGTCACTGATGCGACGCTGCGGTCTATGTAGTCGCCGGCTTTGGCGATGCTGAAGGTCATTACCGGCAGCGACATGAATCCGAGGCAGAGGTTCGTCATCCCGCCTCCGCAGCTTATGCCGATGCCGCTGAAGTTCTCGCGCTCCAGTTCGGCAAACACGACGGCCAGGCCCTCATTGATCGCCCTCGCGTTGTAACCCATCGAGCACAGCAGGTTCTTTAGCATTGCCTCGTGGTATACGAGGTCGGGCGCCACGAGATCACGAGGCGGGCCGGGGACGCTGAACCGCAGGTTCTCGCCGTTCTTTGTCTTGCGCACCAGCAATTGAATGATCGCGTGCATCACCGGAAGCGAGTACTCTTCGGTGGGATTGAGCGTTCCATTCAGCATGGGTCGGCGAACTTCGGTATTGAAGACATTCGCGAATCGTTCGGCTTCGTTTCCGAAAACCTGGAGGGCAGAGCCTCCATTGACCTGATAGGTCACCTTGTTCTGCTTCAGAATACTCTCGGTGAACTTTGAAAACGGAACCGTAATGAAAGCATTTAGTTCGGCAGTCGCTTTGATGCGTTCGGCGCCCCCGCTGGCTAGTACCAATCGACTGGTGCCGACGTCCAATCCCAACGCCGTGTTGTCCGTCGCGGTTTCATTGTTGTTGGTCTCCTTGTCCTTCATGTCCATGTCACCTCCAGAAATAATCTCGATCTCGTCTAGCTTGAGGGGCACGGGGTTCAGGGTTGCGACAGCCTTCCGAGTTGCCCTGAGTCTGACCGCCATCCCCGCTGGTATCGGCTTGGGGCGACTCCCGTCAGGGGGTGCGGGCAAGTAACCGCTTCGCTTCGGGCTCAGAGCCAGCCGGCCAAGCCCGGTTATCTTTATCGTGTTATCACTGCCGAGCTCGCGCTTGATTATGTCAAAGGCCGCTTCGACCCCGCGTGAGGCCTCGCGGCGCGTCACTCCGGCGCGTCTCGCCACCTGATTTATCAAATCCCTCTTGTTCATACTGCTCAGTCATGAGGCGTGAGGCGTGAGGCGTGAGGCGTGAGGCGTGATCCGTGATGCGTGATTCGTCCTCGGTTTTTTGTCTTCCCGTTCAGAGCATCCCAAGATTACTTATGATCACGCATCACGCATCACTCATCACGCATCATCACGCATCACTCATCACGCATCACTCATCACTCATCACGCATCACGCATCACTCATCACGCATCACTCATCACGCATCACGCATCACTCCTCACTCCGGTAACAGCTCCTTCGAATATGCGCGCGGGAAGGCCGGCCACAGCAAAGTGCGCTCTTCCTCCTCGCCGACACCTGCTCTCTTTGCTGCATCGCTGAGCATCCGATCCGATCGCTCCAGCCCCGGCCATCGCTTACCGCCGGCAGCCCGGATGTACTGCTGGTCGTAGCGGAATCCGAACCGCGAGACTGCCACCAGTTCGGCCTCGTACTTGTTGGTTAGCCCCAGAGCTTCAAAGGGGAACCCGGCCACCCAGTCGGTGTGATATCCCATCAACTTGTTCGAAGGATTAACCGACACGAGGCCGTGGGTCACACAGTTCGCATCTTCAATCCCGTACTTCGAGCGCAAGACGACGGTCAACGATCGCGCGGCATAGATCTGGGCCTCGTTGATCCCGTCCGGGCCTCGACCCGATCCCGACCTACCCTCGAAGCATATCCCAATGAAGCTCGAGCTTAGATTCACGTAGAAGCTGTGCCCGTCGCCCCAGACTGAATTCCCCGCGTGATTCGAGCCATATTCATCCCGAACGATCCGATAGGTCCGCCCGAACCTGTCTATTACGTAGTTGTAAAGCTCGTGCGCTCGCGCATATTCGAGAAGCGCTCTTGAATGGTTCATCAGCGACGAGTTGTACCGGTCGTCAAACGGCAGCAGATCTCCCTCCGAAAGGTGATACACGATTCCCACGGGCTTGTCCGCGAGTTCAAAGGCGTCGGATCCTCGGCCGAGAGCATCCAGACTAAACCGATAGAAGCGACGTTCCGCACCGGTAGTCTCGAACTCGGTCAACACTCGCGCTCCGTTGCTGTAAAACTCATACCCCTCGCCCGACTCCGCCAGCCAGACCCGGTCCAGACCCAAACCCGCTTCAGATCCTATGCTGGCCACCACCACAGCCCCGGCCGAGGCGGTGACCGGTTGGGCTTCATCGTCGGCACTCCTGGCCTGGGTTGACATCGCCAGCTTGCTAGTCACCTTAGAACCTACGTAGACCACTCCCGCTCCAACAACCACCACGCCAGCCACGCCAGCCGCGTAGAGGAGAAAGCGAAGGCGATAGAGCAAAGAGGTAGCGCGGAAGGTCCAGGGTGCTCGCTGAGTCGGAGGCAGCACCTTTGATACCTCCACGATCAACATTGCCCGTTCGCGCAGCGAACCCGCGACAGGAACCTTGCCCAAGAAACCGGTCGACGGAATCCTCTTGAGTGCCGAGTTCAGAAACTTCAACCGCAGCACCGGAGACTTGATATGCCTCGAGTATTGGTCGACGAGCTTCGCGTATTTGAGATCCTGCGTGTTGAATTCCATCATACCCAAAGGTGCTTACAAGCCCGTTCTCATGGGGCCTCGAGCTTCCCTACAAACTCCTTCGGCCGTCAGTCTCGCTACGTCTTCTCGAAATCGCACACAATCAACTCCAGGCTTATTCCGACCGCGCGGGCGCGCTGCCGCGCCTGTGACGCATACTTCCCGGCCTCTTCGGCGCTGGGGAATCGTCCTACGCGGACCCTGAACCATTTTCCCCGGTGAGGTATGTCGATTGACATGATGTAGGCCGGCACTCCCGCGCGTACCAACTTGTCAGAGAATTCCTTAGCCTGCACTTCTCTTGGGAATGATGCCGCTTGAAGCGAGTACCTGGCCTGAGCGGCATCGACATTACTGGGAGTCGAGACTTCAGGAGGCTGAGTCTGGGTCCCCACGACTGCCGGCGCGGTTTCGCGCGGGTTGGCCACCAGCGGCGCCGTCTCAGGCGGTTTGACGGCCGGGTCTTGA
>JBGPFL010000640.1:0-3974 GCA_041483295.1 Blastocatellia bacterium
ACATCGTCTTCAATGCGATCTCGGGCGGCACCTATCTGGAGATAGAACCCGACAACGTGATGCTCTCGTTCCTGCCCCTGTCCCACATCTTCGAAAGAACGGTGTTGTACTTGTGTCTCTACTTCGGCGTGCAGATTACGTATGCCGGTGGAATCGAAACCGTCGCAGCGGACATAAAAGAGGTCCGCCCGACGCTCATGTCCACCGTGCCCCGTTTGCTCGAGAAGATTTTTGCGCGAATGCAGAAGACCGCGGGTGACGCGGGCGGCATAAGGCTGAAGCTATTCGAGTGGTCGCTTGGCATAGCGCGGCGGTCGGCGCCTTATTACACGGCTGGCGAGGAGTTGCCGCCGCTGCTCGAACTTCAACGCGACGTTGCGGACATGCTGGTCTTCGCCAGGCTGCGCGAGGCGGTCGGCGGGAGAATCAAGCGAATGGTTTCAGGCGGCGCGGCGCTGTCGACCGACATCGCGCTGGTCTTCAACGGCGCGGGCATCCCGGTACTCCAGGGATACGGATTAACCGAGACATCTCCGGTCATTGCGGTCAACACACTCAGGCGCCAACGACTGGGATCAGTCGGCGCGCCGCTCCCCGGAGTCGAAGTTGAGATTGCCGAAGACGGAGAGATCCTTACCCGCGGTCCGCACGTTTTTCGGGGTTACTTCAACAAACCCGAAGAGACTGCTGCATCGTTCACAGAAGGTGACGGCCGTTGGTTCAAGACCGGCGACATAGGCCGCCTGGACCAGGATGGGTTTCTCTTCATCACCGATCGCAAGAAGGATTTGATCAAGACCTCGGCCGGAAAGTACGTCGCGCCACAGATGATCGAAGGCCTGTTAGCTCAAAGCGAATACATCGAGCAGGCCATTGTATTGGGAGACGGCCGTAAGCACGTGTGCGCGCTGATTGTGCCCGACTTCGAACGGCTGCGAGCCTGGGCGGACTCGCAAGGAATCGAATTTCAAGCCAAACAGGACTTGATGGCCGACCGCCGTGTCTTCGAATTCGTCAGAGCTGAAGTCGCGCGAGTGACACGAGAGTTGGCCGATTACGAAAAGGTGAAGCGAATTGCGCTCCTGCCCGCCGAGTTCACTATAGAAGGGGGCGAATTGACTCCGACGCTCAAGGTTCGCCGCCGCGTTGTAGAAGAGAAGTACCGGAACTTGATCGAGTCGCTCTATTCGGGGAGTGATTAGTCACTCGCAGATTCCCTGACGCAGTGTCTGATTTGGGGATCCGCGTGACTCACCGGCGATCAAAAGTGGGACTTCAAGATTGCGGTAACATCGGTCTCATTAGCACCTCGATTCATCGAGGTGTTGCGGTGGCGCGGAGGGTTCTTCGACTGTTTCAACAGTCTTCGTTTCCGCGAGAGGAAACCGTTGAAACGGTTGGGCGTGCCGGCTGGTCGAGGGCCACCTCACTGAAGTGAGGTGTTAATGAGATGGGCGCTCGCCGCGTCAAGTGGAACGCAGGAGTCGAGAGCATGAGAAGCCGTCTCCATCCGAGACTCATTGTGAGGACTGAGTATCCTGTCGTCGCGAAGTGTCGAGCGGAAAGATCAGACCGATGGACAAGGGGCAGAGAGCCTTGAGCAAAAGCACAGCATTGGTAGTTATCGACGTTCAGGTGGGGATCATCGAGGGAGCTCGAGCGTACCGCGGCGGTGAAGTACTCGAACGAATCGGCTCGTTGCTGGAACGAGCGCGAGCTTCCGACACGGCCATTGTCTACGTCCAGCACGACGGACCGGAAGGGCACCCCGTCGAAGTCGACAGCCCTGGATGGCAGATTCATCCCGCGATTGCTCCCGCTCCAGGAGAGCCAGTCGTGCGCAAGCGCGCGAGCGATTCCTTCTTCGCTACAACGCTTCAGGGTGAGTTGGAAGCACGAGGAATACGGCATCTCGTCATCACCGGAGCGATGACCGAATACTGTGTAGACACCACCTGCCGTCGTGCCACCAGTCTCGGCTATGATGTGACACTGGTCAGCGATGCTCATACCACGCACGATAATGATCTGCTGTCCGCAGCCGAGATCATCTCGCATCATAACGCTCTGCTCGATGGGTTTGACGCCGGCGATCATGCGATCTCGGTGAAGCCGGCTGAGAGCGTAGATCTGACCTAGCGAACAACCACTTGTGCTCCGAAGACTCGAGGTGAGGGGATTGACGGGAAAATGATCCTGGCGTATGGTTCGGGCGGAATGGGATCGGAATGTAGTCGATAGTAGGTAGGCCACGGAAAGATCAAATGACCAGGCCGCCTGTCTCTTTCCAATCAGGGGCGGCCACGGTGGGCCGCCCGTACAGGTTTGATTGGTTGCTCGAGGGGACACTACGATGAAAAGAATTGGCGTCGTTGGAATTGGAATCATGGGCGGGGGTATCGCGTCGAGCCTGCTTCGCAAGGGCTTCCCGGTAAGCGTGTGGAATCGAAGTCAATCAAAGTGTGCGCGGCTGGTTGAAGGCGGCGCTGCCCTTGCGCCCGACCCGGTATCTGTTGCTGCGGAATCAGACGTCGTAGTCAGCGTGTTGCGAGACGACCAGGTGGTGCGGGAAGTAGTGCTCGAACAGATGCTGCCTCATGCAAAGCCGGGAACTACTTTCATAGATATGAGCACGGTCACTCCCGCAATGAGCCGCAATCTGGCTCAGACCGCCCGATCGCGTGGGTGCCATTTTCTCGATGCGCCGGTGATGGGCAGCAAGGAGGCCGCGGAGAATGGGCAGCTCACGATCCTGGTTGGGGGACCTGCCGAGACGCTGGAAGCTCAGCAGGATGTGCTATCGGCGATGGGCCAGAGGATCATTCACGTTGGACCGAACGGTTCGAGTGCCTTTTTGAAGCTGGCCTGTAACCAGTTCGTCGCGGGTATCATGGCGAGTGTTGGGGAAGGACTCGCGCTGGCTAAGAAGGGTGGCGTGGATAGGCAGACGGCGGTCGACTTGTTCATGGGGACAATGCAGAGGGTGGCGGGACTCAAGCATCCGAAGATTGCGGATCGAGACTGGGCAACCCACTTCGCGCTGGATCTCATGTTCAAGGACCTGGTGCAGGCTCAACAGGCGGCAGACGAGGTGCAGTTGCCGATGCCGGTCCTGTCTGCCGTGACGGATACCTTCGAGCGTGTGCGCAGGCAGGGGATAGGTGAGTTGGACTTCTCGGTTGTAGCTGACCCGGAGGGTGTCGGCCCATAGTAGTCGATGCGCGGCTCGCACCGTACAGCGAGGGCCGCAGGGTCGGTAGAACTCAGATTCGGAAGAGCAGTAAAGAGGAAGGCCGCCAGGTTTGAACCGGGCGGCCTTCTCTCTCTTCTAATTTTGTCTCGGCCTAGTCACCGAAGCCTGCAGGGGTGACATCGGGCTGCTGCTTCTTCAAGCCGCCGAGCTTGAGTTGAACCAGTGGCGCTTCCGGCTCGCCCTCCTCCTTGAGAACGTGTTGTCGATAGAGCTTGGCCATTCGATCGTTCTCTTGTTGTTGCCTCATCTTCTCGGCTCGCGCTCGCTGCTTCTCCTCACGCGAGTTCTTGGCGATGCCCAGATCATCAAGGTCATGCTGGATCTCCTTCGTCACCAGTTCTTCTCTGAGCTTCAGGTGATGCTCATCGCTGGCGAGATCGACGCTCTTGCCGCCGGCGAAGATCTCGTGACGCCCGTGCTCCTCGTACCACTTGGTGAGCGTAGCAGTCATATGCATCTTTTCGATGATGTTGCGCCAGCCGACTCCGGTGTTGTATGCGCAGAAGCTTATCTCCCCTTCTTGCGTTGCATAGGGGATGATGCACTGCTCGGTGCGGCGGAAATCGTAGTTGAACAGGTCCTGGAACCACATGCCTGCGATGAACAGGAAGTTCCAGCGGTCCTGGCGGCGTAGTTCGATATCCTCGCGGGTGCGGTCGCCCGAAACCGTGCCGTAGTTGCGGCCGGTGGCGCCCCAGGTCTTGTCGAACTTCTTCAACAG
>JBGPFL010000641.1:0-3966 GCA_041483295.1 Blastocatellia bacterium
ATTCCCCCGAAGCGCGTGCCCGAGCACGCGTCGCCCTGGGACAAGTGAAGCAAGCTGAACGCGAATTCAAACCGGCGACCGAACTGTTGCGCGAAGCCGCCGAACTGGCAGGGCAGGCTAGAGGCTCGGCGGAGGGGGCGCGCCTCGAACTCGAAGCGACCATCTACCTGGCCGAGGCCTATCATAATGTAGACACGAGGGCCGGCCGCACAGAACTCATTCGCGCAGGCGAGATCCTTACCACTCTGGAGGACGGCTGGCTCACCGAGGAGTTCAATCGCGTGTCTGCAAAGTACGAGGAGCAGATCGTCTTCACCGACGACAACCGGTTAGTGTTCGATGGCAATCAGCTTCCTCGCTGGCAGGAGGCAAAGCGAACGCTCGAAGGCTTCCTGTTGCGAAACGCCTTGCGCCAAACAAACAATAGCTTGACTCGCGCAGCTCGCAAGCTCGGAGTTTCGAAGGTCCACGTGCATAATCTGAAAAAGAAGCACAGCCTTTGAGGGGCGCTCCACCGCGGAGGCGCAACGCTCGCAATCATAGCCCAGAGACTGACTCAAACCTCTGCCGGATCACCTCCGCCCACCGGAGCAGATCCCAATTTGATCACGGCGCCTTTTAGCCTTGAATGCTGTTGAAGCAGTCTCAGATAACGCGATTCATCCTTACTACTCTTGGCTTCGATAATACGAGCTACGTTTCTCTTCTCGTCCTCCTCCCAATCAGCTAGATCGGGGATCAAGGCCAACACGAGGGCGAGGTTCTCGTAGGCGCGCCGCTGCGGGAGCTTCCAATCATCCGGAGTTATGCCGATTGCACGGGCGACGGTTTCGCTCGACGCGCGCCGGATCCTGCCAGCCTCGCCCCCGAAGCTCTCAGCCATCCGCCTCTGAACCGCCAGCCCGAGATTGCGAATGTGAAACAGATCCCACGCTCCGCAGTCCGATCCGGGCGCCTCATAAACCACGTTGCCCCTCGAAAGCCGGCGGAGAATCCGAACAGAGCTCCTGTATCCAGGGCGTGTCTTGATCTTCTTCTCTTCAGTTTCAACCGCTCGCGCGATCTCAGCAACAGTGGGACGAAATCCCAGCTTGCGATAGAACCAGAAGGCGCCCGACTCGATCGCCTCGTCGTTATTGAAGCCCACCTGATATGGATCCACCGATATGCAGGTGACTCCGAGCAGTTGATTCAGCAGTCCCAGGACCTGCGCATAAACCCACGCCGACTCGCCATCGCGAAAAGTGTAAAACGTGTTGAAGCCGAGTTCGGTGCGTTCGAAGAGCGTTATCGCCTCGATGTAGTTGATAGGCACCCCGTTCTTGAGTGTGATGCCGGCGTGATAGCTCCGTAGGGGCAGCCTGTACTCGACCGGCAATCCCCACAGGAAGATTTCCACTCCACGCCCCACATCGGCTTTCACAACGCTGCCCGACCAGCCGTGCGTGATGCCATACAACTCTCGGTACCGGACCGTGGTTGCCGTGCGCGTCAGATCCAGGATCTTTTCGCCGGCGCTCATCGAGAGCGGCCGAAGCGCCGCGCCCGGGGCCGCAAACTGCGCAGGCAGTTCGACGTCGCTACGCCGAAGAAGCGCGCCTCGGTGGTAGTACACGCTTCGCACTCGGCGCTTCAACCTGGTCCTGGAGGCTGGACCATTCCCGAGTTCCCACCGAATGGGCAGCACCAGAGAGTCATAAAGCTCGCCTTTCTCCTCTTCGGGAACGTCCAGCGACTGAAACCGCTGAATGAGCCACACGAGCACCCGGTCCTTATGTCCAGTCGCGGTCCGGAGCCACTCGCGGTAAGGGATGTTTGCTTCTACCAGAGAGTCCTCGTTCAGCAACGGGAGAAAGCGAGGCAGAGTCCCTCCCAATCGCTCGCGTTTCTCATACTTCTCCCAGTCAATCTCAACGCTCGCCGGATAACGCCTGACCAACCAACAGACTATGCCGTAGCTGAAGGCGCCGGATATTGCAGTACCCGCGAGACCGGAGTTCTCTATGTAGTCGAGCGAGTACAGGTCCGACCCGTTGGAGCGCAGCTGGCCGACCCTGTCGACAAATGAAGAGAGAAGTTGTTCCGTCAAACGCAGGACGCGCGCATCGTGGGGGTGGGCGCTAAGAAAGAGCAGAATCTCATGAAAGCGCACCAGCGAATCGACACCTCGAAATCGCTTTCGGCTTATCATCTCGAGCAGCTTTTCAACACCTGCGGCGTCACCCGGGCCGAAGCCGCTCTTAGCCTGGTCGAGCCTGGTCAGGAGCCTATCGAGTGAGTTGGAGGGCATAGAGTGAGCCTTCGATCGAGCACCGCACAACCTCGAGCGGGATGCCTGCAAGCCGGCTAAGCGACCGACGGGAATCGCTCGATGCTACTCAGCCGAGCTGCTATCTGTCGGTGCTGATCAGATACTCGCCTTTCTTCAACTCGTGGACCATTCAATCTAGCCTCTCACTGCTGGTTTTTTTCGTTGCCAGCGCCTCCACTGCTGCACTGACCAGCATATCGGACAGCGCCTCGTACATCTTTTCACCCTCTTCAACTGAAGCCCCGCGAGGATCGCCAAAGTAAGCCTCGGTCCCGCCCGCCTCTTTGAACGAAGACGCGCCTTCGCGAATCTTCGCGGCAATCGAAATCGGTACTTCTTCGAGGTCCTCTCGTATCGCCTCGCGCACAAGCTCGGGCCGCGCCGCCATCACAAGAGAGGTCTCGTACGATCCCGCGTGACAATCTCCCCGCCGAAACTCCGCGCTCAGGGTCTCGGCCCATCGGCGCCTGCGTTTGTCGGGGAATGCAACCGCATGGCCGGTCTCATTCTTGACGTGTTCGATCGCATCATTGATCGAGGCAATGTGCTCAGGCTCGAGATGTGAGTTGGCTATGACTACGAGTCGGGCGCCCTGTCGATAGAGTGACACGCACACATCGCGAATCAGCGCTGCGGCGGTCGCCTTCTGGATCGAAATAGTGCCTGGGAAGTCAGAGCTGAAGTCAGTCACGCTGTAAGCTATCGGCGGCAACACCAGGGCATATATCTTTCTCTCGGCGAGCTTTGATGCGGCACGCCGCGCCATCTCTTCAGAAATGATGACATCAGTGGAAAGCGGCAAGTGAGGGCCGTGAGCCTCGGTCGAGCCAACCGGCAAGATGACGACCAACCCGCGATCGAAGGCCTCGCGCGCTTCTTTCCAGGTCTGATTTTGAAAGGGGGTCATGGCAGTGGCCCGTCGCGACGATCAGCTATCGATCCCTTGCTCGGACTCGATGGACTGTGACTGCTCTGCTTCTCACACGGCAATTGAACTGGCTCATTCCCTAGCGTACTTCCTCTCGCTTGCTTGTACTGCGCTTCGCACGAGTACCAGGTTACGAATGCCCAGCCAAAACCAACGATCACGAATACAATCAGTTCTAGCCAGGTGAGTTCAAGATGGTCAGCAGCCCTCAGGAAACGACGGACCAACGCTGAACCAACGGGGACTGAGACTGCCAAAAAGAGTCCTCGAGTGATGATGTACCACAACATGCCCTTAGCTCTGACTGTTTCCCATTTGGCCATCTGTTTGTTTTTCATGTAGGTCGCCCTCCGCAAGCGTCTTACGATAGTCATTGAGAAGCAGAACTACACACCAAACCAGCTCTCGCTAAGGTTTTAGTGCCTTTCGGTCGATCTTGCCTCGATCGTTCTTTGGCAGATCATCTTTGAATTCGATCGAACGTGGATATTTGTAGCCCGCAAGCTTTGCTTTGACGAACTCCTTCAACTCGCGTTCCAGCTCCACCGTCGCCTCGATTCCGACGGCGGTGACGACGAAAGCCTTTGGTTTGATGAGACCCTGGTCGTCGCTTGCTCCCACGACGGCGCACTCGCGCACCGCTTCATGCTCGAGCAGACAGTTCTCGATCTCAGTAGGCGAGACGTAGATGCCGCTCACCTTCAGCATCTCATCCGTGCGGCCGCAG
>JBGPFL010000642.1:0-3965 GCA_041483295.1 Blastocatellia bacterium
GGCTCGCACTCGAAGGTGACCTCCTCGGCATTCTCCCAGCTCACATGCCGATTGAGGCCCTCAACCAGATAGTGGAGCTGCTTTTCGCTGATGTACGAAGGCGTCCCGCCGCCGAAATAGGCGAACCGGAGGTGCCGGCGCTGGAAACCTCGCTTGCGGCTGTATATCTCATTCTCTTTGATGAGCGCATCGAGATAGATCTCGATCTGAGAGGCATTCTTGTCGGTGTAGACCTTGAAGTAACAGAACGTGCAGCGTTTGCGGCAGAAGGGGATGTGCAGATAAAGACCGAGCGGCTCGCCGGTGCGTGGAGGCTGATCCAGTGCCGCGAGCGCGTCCGGGACGTGTTCCGCCGTCCACTGAGAGAAGGGCGGGTAGTTGGAGACAAAGTAATTGCCGACCTCAGTCTTGGTTTTCTCCGTGTCTGTCGTCATTGGCTTCTCTCGCGGAGTAGATTCTCATTCGAGTATTACTCCACACCTCTCGTTTTTGTTTCAGCGCCGAGCCATGAGGATACTAACATCAAAGCCGCTGGTCTATCGACTTATGTGGTAGGGTAGGGCAGGGGTCCGCGAATCCAATTTGCGCACGCCCACGAGGCCCGCCGCGGAACTCGTCTCGGAGACAAATTAGGGCCGGCCACGAATCACACGAATTCCACGAATGATCACAAATTCGTGTGAGATTCGTGGAATTCGTGTAATTCGTGGTTGGCCCTTATTTGATCTCTGCCTCCAGAATTGATATGAGTTGTGGACGCAATGTCAGATCAAGTCTGCCGTAAGCAACGAGCCAGAGGAACTCGAAATGACACGATATCGAAACTGGTTGCTGATCACCGTGATGCTCCTCGCGACATCGCCCCTCGCGTATGCGCAGAGCAAGACCCAAAACATCATTCTGATCACCCTGGATGGCGCCCGAGCCGAGGAGATATTTGGCGGCCTCGACCTCAGCATATTGGAGGCGATTACAAAAGAGGGCTCCGTAGAATCCACCCCGCTGTACAAGAAGTACTGGGCTCCTACGCCGGAGCAGCGCAGGGAAAAGCTGATGCCGTTTTTCTGGGGCACCTTGATGAAGAAGTACGGGTCCATTGCCGGCAACCGAAAACTCGGCAGCACAGTTCAGATCACCAACGGGCACCGATTCTCATATCCCGGCTATTCGGAGATCCTGACCGGACAAGCACATGACGATCTCATCGACAGCAATGACCAAAAACGAAATCCCAACGGCACGGTCCTCGAATTCCTCAAACGCAAACTACTGCTCGACTCGCGACAGGTAGCCGCTTTTGCATCCTGGGATACGATGGATTGGATCGCCGAACACGAGCCGGGCACGATCACCTCGAATGCGGGATATGAGGCCTACGAGCACCCCGATCCAGTGATACAGGAACTGAGCAGACTTCAGTTTGAAGCTGTTAGCCCGTGGGATAGCGCGCGTCTGGATGCTTATACGTTTCGCTTTGCCATGGCACACCTGAAGACGTATCAGCCGCGTGTTCTATACATCTCATTTGATGAGACCGATGACTGGGCGCACGATGGGCGCTACGACCGCGTGTTGCAAGCGCTGGAGCGCGCTGACACCTGGATGCGAGAGTTGTGGGAGTGGGTTCAGAGCAATGACCAGTACCGGGATAAGACCACACTCATCATCACCGCCGACCATGGCCGGGGCAGTTTTGCCGGACAATGGAGGGATCACGGAAAGAAGATTGACGGAGCGAAGTACATCTGGCTGGCGGTTGCGAGCCCGAACAGCGAGCCTCGTGGTGAGTGGAAGAACACCGAGACGATCTATCAGAATCAGATCGCGGCGACGATGTGCCGCTTTCTTGACATCGACTACAGCGAGAACAACCCCAACGCCGGAAAAGCGATCGCCCGCTTATTCGCTAGCGGGAGGCAGTGAGAAGAATTGCGGATTGCGGATTGTGGACTCATCATCGGCGGCAGCTCGTGCGTTGGGAAGACGATGCTTGCGAAATCGCTGTGCGCTCGCTTTGACCTTGCGCACTACGAAACGGATCACATCCTCCCCGACAACGCAACGCTGAATCCTTTGGCGGAGCCGCTCGAGATTTGGGATCGGCCTCCGGAGGATCTCTGCGAGCTGCTGGTCGTCGCAGCGAACGCCGCGATTCCCTACATCACCCACCAGGTCGAAGTCCTCTCGGAGCAACGCGCCGGTTGGATCGTGGAAGGAGAACGCATTCATCCGGAACTGGTAGAGCATCTGCGCAACTCCGGAAGTGCTCGGGGTCTCTTCATCATTGAAACGGACGCGGAGCGGCTTCACAAGACGCTCGTGGAGCGGTTGCCCGGCTTCAAGGCGATATCTGAATCACGGCAGCGATGCGTGGCCGAAGTCGATCGGCTTTACAACCTGTGGCTGGTGAATGAGGGCGCACGGCGGAGTCTTCCATGCGTGCCGTCGCAGCCCTGGCCGAGTCTGCCGGATAGAGTGCTTTCCACGGCAGAGCCAAAGCAGAGTGTTGAGGGTTAGCACGAAGATTCACCGCAGAGGCGCAGAGAACGCAAAGGGGGGCGCAGAGATCTGATTCGAGGACTCTGCGCCTCCTTTGCGTCCTTTGCGCCTTTGCGGTGAAGTATCTTCGAAAGGATAGTTCTTAGGCTATGTACGGTGTCCTACGAAATCGCACACCGACGCCAGCGAGCCCCTTCTCGCAAGGAAGCTCTATGGTCCTGGCCTCAAGAGGGTCACCACTTCTCCCGTGCTGAACATCCCCGCCACACATCCAGTCATCAATGTCGCCAGAGTCGCTGCCAACAGAGCTCGCCAGCCCAGCGCTGCAAGGTCGTCGCGCCGAGAGGGCACAAGCGCCGCCGTCCCTCCGACAAAAATGGCAACCGACGCCACGTGCGCAAAGCCGCATAAGGCATAACTCAAAATCACTACCGAACGCCCATCCATCATCTTTCCGTTCGATATCAGCTGCGCGAGGTCCTGGTAAGAAACCACCTCCGTCAAGATCACTCGCTCACCCAACAGGCGAGCGGCTTCCGGAATGTCTTCAGGCTTCAAGCCCAGAAGGAAAGCGACCGGGTAAAAGATCCAGCTCAGGATCCTCACGAACGAAAGCGGCTCGGCCATCCCCAGCCACGAACTGCCCAGCCCAAGCATCTTGTCGCCCAGAGCCACCAGCCCCAGCACCGCTATCAACAGCGCGGAGATCCCAGCCGCGAGCTTCAGCCCGTCCATTGACCCCTCGATGATCGCGCTCATCAGATTGCGCGATCGCGTCGATTCATCTTCGGGAGGGACGCCCGACAACGTCTCCGGTATCTCCGTCTCCGGAATCAGGAGCTTGGTCATGACTACAGCCGCCGGAATTGCCAACACCGAAGCCGATAAGAGATGTCCGGCAATCTGTGGGAACACGCCGCTCAGAAACGCAACGTAGATCCCCAGGGTGCTGGAGGCGACGGTTGCCATGCCTGTGGTCAACACCGTCAACAACTCGGAGCGGGTCATCTTCCCGAGATACGGCCGGATCACCAGCGCCGATTCAACGCCGACGAAAATGTTCGCGGCGCCGCACAGAGACTCCGCCCCGCTAATCGCCAGAGTCCGGTGGAAGAGCTTTGCGAACAGGCGCACTACCCACTGAAGCAAGCGGACGTGATAGAGCACCGATGTGAATGCCGAAAAGAAAATAGCGACCGGCAGGACCTGAAAGAGCAGAATAAAACCGACCGATCCAGTCTCGCCGGGACTTGCAGCCAGCGGCCCGAACAAAAACGCCGTCCCGCTCTTCGACGCGTTGAGCAAAGCGAGCACCGCGTCATTCAGCCATAGAAAGATTCGGTGGGAAAAGGGAAGGTGAAAAATTATCAAACCGATTACCAGTTGTAGAGACAGCCCCCACACTATCGTTTTCCAGGATACCCTTCGGCGATCGGTGGACAATAGCCACGCTATCCCTGCAAAGA
>JBGPFL010000643.1:0-3964 GCA_041483295.1 Blastocatellia bacterium
CTGCGCGTTTTACGAAGATCACGAGCTGTTCAATGACTTCACCGGCGTCGTATATGAGCCGGCGGAAGGAGCCCGCATTGCCCAGACTCTGGGCGAGAAGAAGGCCCTCATCCTGCGAAATCATGGCTTGCTGACGGTGGGCCGGACGGTCGATGAAGCGGCCTGGTGGTTCATTACAATGGAGCGCAGCTGTCAGGCTCAACTTCTGGCCGAAGCAGCCGGAACTCCGATCAAGATCGCGCATGAGAATGCTCTGCTCACACAGCAACAAGTCGGGAGTCACGAAGCAGGCTGGTTCCAGTTTCAGCCGCTGTGGTCGCGAATAACTCGCGAGCAACCCGACCTGCTTGATTGACAGATCCCTGTTTGTCTGTGAATGTGAGGTGGCGTCGTGGGTCTGTTCGCTGCGTGATTAGATTGAAAGCGAGCTACCACGGGCTGACGCCCGGTAGCTTCGTGCCTCGCGCCACATCACAAATAGCAGCGACCAGAACAATCCAAACACCAATAACCTCTCGATGTGCAGCCCGAGCCAGCCAAGTGGATTGCCCGATAACTCCGCCCCATTCAAGTGAAACCGTTCAGTCAACAAGCCCGGTAAGCTCAGCGCCAGCAGTCCAAGACCCCCGAGCCAGAAACGACTGAATCCGACGAGCTTCTTCCGTACTATGAAGTCGATTAGCAAGGCGGCCGGCAAGATGCAGATCACAGAATCGTAGACCCGATGATAAGTCGCCCACAGAGCGAAGAGTGCGAGCGCGGCGAAATGCGCGTTCTCGCATTCCGGCGTTTGCCTGAAGACAACCGCCATCGCGATCAATCCTGCCAGACCCAGCGTGACCGTAAGAGCGAGGGCCAGCGTTTCGTTTCCACCCGCGACGCTCAGCAGCAAAGGTCTTATCTCAGTATTGCCGGCCGTGCCCAGCCAACCCGTTCCGCCGGTCACCTGGCCCGCAAACATTACATTCGCATACGCCCTACATGAATCAATGACCGTCGTCCCCATACGCAAGGCGAAGACCTCCGCAAACACCACCGGTACCATCAGCGCCACACCCACGACCTTCAACTCTTTTCTGAAGATGAAATAGAGGAGGAAGGGAAGCGTCAACGAATACTTGCAAAGAGAGAGCCCGATCAGCACGCCGGCCAGCACCTTTCGATTCCTCCGACTGGCTAACAACGCGCCAAGCACCAATGCAGCTATCAGTAGACTGATGTGTCCTAACCTGAGCGTGACCCTGAACCCAGCCCAGGTTAACAACAGCGCGGACAGACAAAACGCAGGGCGGAGCAGCCAGTCAGCGCCGTAAAGCTTGATCGCCAGGTGCAGCGTCAGAAAAGCGGCCGCGATGTTAACCGCTAGCCAGATGATTACCAGGTAGTCGAACGGGACCAGCGCAAGCGGCGCGAACATCGGCACGGAAAACGGAGGGTACAGAGGAGCGGGACCGCTTCCAATAGTGTAAGTGCCCTCCACCCAGCTTTGCCCACATGCCCGGAAAAGGCCCAAATCGGACCCGCCGCGCGGCGCAGTGACCACAGCATAGGTCAATGAGACCAGGGCTAAGAAAAAGAAAGAACTCTCGAGGACCCTCCGGCTCGATAGAGTGATTCGATTGGTCAAGCTCACCTCAAAAGGAGCTGTTCTATTCGCCGGTCTCTTGCCAACTCTCTTCCATGACTTCGCGAAAGAAACCGAAGGACCAGAATGCCGCCGCCAACAAGTACAGCGGCCATATCAGCAGGAACAGCCGCAAGACCCTCCGGTCGTATGCTGCAAACCACTGAGCTGCCCGCAGAGTCCTCACTAACGGCATAAGCAGGATCAACAACGGATGCCTAAGCAGGATCTCTCCCGGCAGGCTCCCTCGCCTTCTCGCTGCGGCCGACAAGCTCCCGAGGCTCACCTGGTAAGACAACACTGGACCCCACCCGGTCCGATTCAAATGGGTCACCTCAATCGCGGGATCGAAGAGAAGGCGGTCGCCGGAGTTGTAGATCTTCCAGTTGAGCAGGATGTCTTCGGCAAGCCACATCTCTTCGTCAAAATAGCCGTGGCGTTCCAACGCCTCGCGGCGGTAAGCGAGATTAGCGGTCGGGATGCTCTTCTCGAGTCGCATCGGCGCAGTCGGCATGAACTCCTTGAACTCGATCAAGTATCCGATCCAACCGCTTAAGCTGCGGGGCGTGCCGTTGCGTAGCGCGCCGCCAACCGCGGCGTATGATCCTTCGCGGTGACGTTCCACCACTCGCCGGATCAGGTCGGGCCGAGCGACGCAGTCGGAATCGATCATCAGGCAATACTGCGCCTTGGTTGCCTTCGCTCCGGCATTGCGTGCAGCTCCGGCATAGGTGCGCTTGTTGAACCGAATCAGTCGAACTGAAGGGAACTCTTGCTCGACGATTCTCGCGGTTAGATCGGATGAGCTGTCTACCACAATGACGTCGAAGCTGATCTCTGTTTGCTGAGTGAGGATCGCAGTCAGGCACTCGCGTATGGTCGATTCGGAGTTGTAACAGGGCACGATGACCGATAGCAGAGGTTCGTTTTTCGTTTCTCGTTCCTCGTTTCTCGTTTGTCGTTCCTCGTTTCTCGTTTTGTGGTTTCTCGTTCTCCGACCCTCGCCAGAAACTGGTCAGAGTTTCCCTGATAGCCGCAGCTTAGGTGCGGCGCTGCTTTACGTTGAAGGATGCTGTCGCAAGATCAGCTCTTCCGATCTACCGAAACGCTCAGGAAGCAAAACGACAAACGAGAAACGTCTCCAACCCCGTCAGAACTGCAGCCGCTGCTTTAGTACCTTGACCCTGTCCCGCGCCACGGTCAGTGCACGCGCGATTCGAGCGATGAGAGGCGCGCCTCGACGGCCAACTTGCGGGCACGTTCCTCATCCAGTTCCTTGGCAGCCAGCTTCAGCGTTGCCATCTGCAGCCTGTGCCGCATACCTTCGTAGACGTATCTGCTGAAGCCGATGATGAACGATACCGGCGCCGCCAGACACATGCTGGTGTAGAGAAGCTTCCAGAGGTTGCCTCGCGGAAAGATGTCGATCGCAACCAAAGTCATTACGGCCACGACGCATCCGACAGCGGTTATCACGAGCATGGTGCTCGAGAGCAATAGCCAACTCGAAGGACCGGTCAGCTTCGCAAAGCGAGGCGCGAGAGACGGCAGCGCCAAATTCGACAGGGTCCACACAGAGTTTGCATAGACGATGGATATGATGAAGCCGACGGCAACCCAACCGACCGAACGATCGAGACTAAGCCACGCGCGTAGAACGAGGATGACGATCACAACCGCAGCGTTGACCACCACTGCGATCAGCAGCCTGTGCCTGAATGGGACCCTGCTTCGGCGGTCTACCGGTGCGCTCATAGAAGCTCTCTACTGCGGGATCATAGCACGGGGGAATTTCGAAATGCGAAATGCGAAATGCGAAATGCGAAGACTAATGTCTTAGCCGTCGACTCCGCTAGGGTAGATCCAAAGTCGGAAATCCGAAATCGAGGCTCTGCAACCTGAATTTCGCATTTCGCATTTCGAATTTCGAATTTCCTGTTCATTCCCATCGGAACGTCTTTGCCGAAACGGCCACCCCGACTATCAACAGCCCTGTCAGGATGCCGACCTCGGGGAGGTGCATGCTCCACGTGTCGCCGAACCACATCCCTCTGATTAGAGTGACCGCGTGAGTCAACGGCAAGAATTGCGCATAATGCTGAACCGTCTCGGGCAGCACCTCGCGCGGAATCGTCGCC
Source organism: Blastocatellia bacterium (assembly GCA_041483295.1). Classification (GTDB taxonomy): domain Bacteria; phylum Acidobacteriota; class Blastocatellia; order UBA7656; family UBA7656; genus DASYSA01. Next base: position 3,763 of record JBGPFL010000643.1, read on the forward strand.
CCCGAAAGGAATAACATTGGATAGAACAGGACCATTCCAACGATCTGCGCGGCGCGGGCGGAAGCTGCAAGCCCGGCCAGGACGAATCCAAACGCGAAGAAGCTCAGGGAGCTAATAAGAAAGGCGACAAGTACGTTCAGCGGATTGTCGGGTAATCGCATGTTGTAGACCGACTTGCCTGCAGCTACCAACAGCACCATTC
>JBGPFL010000644.1:0-3962 GCA_041483295.1 Blastocatellia bacterium
ACTTGTAGATCGTCCCCAACCTGAGATGCGCGAAGTAATCATTCGGCCTCGCCTTGAGAATGGCCGTGAGAGCCTCTTTCGAAGGCGGCTGAGCCCCACGTCCCGCGAGAGGCCCGTGGCCCAGCGCTTCGACCCACGTCGCCGTCTTTGATTTCAAGTAATCCGTAAACGCCCGGTCAAAATCCGCCGGGCTCATCGAGAGCGCTTTCTGCAGCACCTCCTGTGTCTTACCGCCTTCTTTATATAAAGCCAGCATCTTCAGAATCGCGTCGAATCCGGCTTTCTCTTCCACAAACTCACAGACCTGCGAAGCCTGAAAGTAAGCCAGCGTGACTCCATCGGGCGAGCGGGGGCGCGTAAACGCCCCGTCCAGATCCTCGATTTTGACGAAGCGGCCTTCGGAAAACGCGTTCACGTTCTCGACCGACCAGTTGTCGCCCCAACCAGGCCGCGCGCGCCGCTCCTCATAGACGGACAAGCCCTCCGAGAACCAGCGCGGGATCCGATGATCCGTGATCTGCAGAGTGATCACGTGAGTGAACTCGTGCCACAGAGTCGAGCCCCAATTGAACTGGCCCAGCGGCCGCGCCGAAGGGCTGTCCATCGCAATCACCTGGCCGAAGCAGACTCCCAGCGCCCCGAGCCCCGGCAGCCCTAGCGACCGCACCGCGAAGTCTTCGTGGTTGGGGAAGACCTCGACCGAGATGGGCGCGCGAGGAGTGAAGCGATACTTGGCCGTGAGCTTCTTATGCGCCTCCTCCAGGAGATCGGCCGCATAAACCGAAAGCGTGCCCGTCTCCTTTGGCGCGCTCTTGACCAGAAATGGTCCGCGAATCGTGTCCTGATATTCGCGCATGGAGTCGAGCAGGTCGAGCGTGTTCTTGGCCCAGAAGTTGAACGGATCGCCCGCGAATGCCCGTTCAAGCTCGGTGCGTCCCTCGGCAATCCTCCCGACGCGAAGCAACTGGATGCCGAGATCGGTGCGGGTGCTCCAGAGTTTGGGGGCCAGCTCGAGTGCGCGGCGGCCGAAGTCGACCGCCTCGGCGTACCTGCGATTGTTCACCGCGAAGTGTGCGAGCGTGTCGTACAACTGGCCCGCATGCGGGTTGATGGCGAGCGCCCTCTTGATCTCGCCGTCCAGGTCAGCCCTCCGATCGAGGAGATAGAAGACAGCCGCGCGCATCGCGATCGCCTCGACCGAGTATTGATTGATGGCAAGGGCCCGGTCTATGGATTTCACGGCCTCGTCGCTCTTTTCTGCTTCGAGGTCGAGCCAGGCCCGCAGCACTAGTCCTTTTACGTAGTTGGGATTGACCGCAAGCGCCCGACTCACAGCGGCGATCGGCTCCTCGCTGGACTCGAGCCGCCTGCACTCAGCGAATCCAACCTGCGCGCTCGGCGAGCTCTCGTTCACCTTGAAGGCGTCCTGAAACAGGCTTGCCGCTTCGGCGTAGTTGTACGTCTCGTTAAAAAGCTCGCCTTGCCCGATAAAGGCATCGATGAAGGAGGGGTCGGCCCCGCGGGCGTCGATGAAAAGTTCATTGGCGTCTTTGGGCATCCCGAGACAGGTCAAGGCGCGCGCGATCAGAGTGAGTTCTTCGGCGGAGCGCGGAGAGTTCTGAGTGTAGTAGCGGACGATCTCCTGAAGGACGGGCTGTGCTTCCTCCTCTTTGCCTCGCACGTTGAGCGCTCGCGCGCGGCCGAGCATGGCGCGGAGCCACACGGCGCCCTTTGCATCTCGCGCGGCGCGTTCGAACTCGCTGGCCGATTCGGAGTAACGGCCGGTCTCGAGTTCGACTTCGCCGAGCCACACGCGAAGCGCGGCATCCGAGGGCTGGGGAGTCAGGAACTCCTTCACCTTCTTCTCCGCGCTCGAGTAATCTCCACTTTCAAAGAGGGCGGCGGCGAGTCCAAGCTGAGCATCGCGGCCGCTCGAGTTCCTTTGGAGCAACGCGGCGAAGGCCTCCGCTGCCTGCTTGTATGCCCCATGCTTGAGCAACGTCTGGGCGCGTTCGAGGCTGACTTCCTGAGCCGCGCCATTGAAGGAACAGCTAAGCAAGGAAACCAAAAGAAGAGAACCGAGTCGTTTCATAACCCCCTTTACTTCTGCCGTGCTTTGATCGCCTGGTTCACCTTCGCCAACTCAACCAGCAATCGTTCGAGCTCCGCCTCGTATTCTTCCTCTTTCATCTCGCCCTTGCGCGACTTGAGTTTCTCAATCGCCTCTTCCATCTTCTGTCGCTCGCCCAGCAGCCGGGCAAGTTCAGCGTCGGCGCCCGCTTCCTCGATCGGCTTAGAATCCAGATACGTCGTTTTGGCTAGCGCGCCATCCCCTGCCGATGGCTCCTCGTGTCCGACTCCATCGCCATTGTCGTCGATCAGCGCATGTTCGGTGGCCAGGCGGTCCTTTTGCTTATACCAATCAGCGGTCAGCTTGGTTGCGTAATTGAATGCTTCGAGCACCGAGATTCTGCCGTTCTTGTCGGCGTCCGCCGCGGCGTTCGTAAGCGCCCCCACAAAATGTTCGGCAAAGATGGTCGCATTCTGTTCACTGCCGCTGCGCGTCGCGGTGATCACGATGTGACCTTCACTAGACAATGGCTTCACGAATTCGCCCGAGGAGCTGGAGCAATTGACGAAGACGACCCGCTTTGCCGGAAGCGCGCCAACCAGAGCCGCGTAGTCCTTCGCCGCAAGGTCCGGACCAACAAGATTGAACTTGCCTTGCTGATTGTCGAACGAACCGTGCCCGACCAATATGATCAGCACCAGGCTATCGGCGGTTGCTGCAGACTTGATCGAACCGAACGCCTTCTTCACCTCTTCAGCAGTCGCTTTCGCGAAGTTGGCTCGGGTGCCTTCTTCGGGCCCGCCGCTGACGTTCTCGGTCAATAAGAAGACGTGCTTCTCGTCGAAGCCCAGCCGCGTCGTAACCGCATCGTATAACTGCATTGCCTGAGACGTGAACTTCTTCGTGAAGCTCTCCTCGCCGCCTGCTCCGGCTACGATCAGGGCGAACTTATGCGGATCAACCGCGGCACGCGGTTCCTTCGGCTTCGCGGCAGTCTCCTGTTCACCCGTCGGGGGGGGCGCGGGCCGCTTCTGCTCGGCGCCCGCGCTGCACGACCACAGGGCCAGACAAACGGCCAGAGGCGCTGACGAGATTCTAACTATTCTCATTCTCACTCCCTGAACGTTTCGATCCGCTAATCTCGCGAAGAAACAATCCGCTAATCTCGCGAACAATCGATCCGCTAATCTCGCGAATAAACGCGAATCAACCAAGCGGAAAACGCGTTGCAACGATGCCTCCGGGATTGGCCACCAAACTCATCGCTCTGAGGCGTTTGTCCTTTTAGCGAAGATTCGCGTTATTCGCGGATCGATCACGCGAGGCCCCTGCGCTTGCGGATGAACCACTCGAGCGCAGCGAGCCCGATCGCAAGCAGGAAATTGATCGGCATGTCCCACAGGTCATAAGCAACACGCACTGAGTTGCTGCCTTCGGTGTGAGTCAGGTCCTCTATCAAGTTGTCCGTCTGGTCTACGGTGTAGTACTTGCCGCCCGTCTCCGCCGCGAAGCGCTTGAGCAGCTCGCGGTTCTGCGCCGCATCGTGAGCCTCCCGATTCAGCGATCCGACTATGAAACTGGTGCGCGCGCCGCCGAGGGTCGCCACTTCCTGAGCCTTCGCTCCTCGCCGCACAGTCACATCTACATTGTGAACCCCATCTTCGCCGGTGACGAAGCTTCCGGTGTATCCTTCGAATCCACCCTCGGTCGTCGGTTTCATGGAAACGTCGACAGCGACTCCGGAGGGGTTGGTGACGCGCGCTACGACCGCAGCGTCACGCACGTTGATGAATTTCTCATCCGCGACTTCGACTCGAAGGTTGACCTGTTCCCCCTGTCCGTAAAAGCTCCGCTGCGTAGAAGCCTCCACTCGCTGGCGAACAGATTCGAC
>JBGPFL010000645.1:0-3950 GCA_041483295.1 Blastocatellia bacterium
CTCAGGCGGCGACCTCACAATCCTCGGCGAAGCTTATGCGTTCGGGGTCATTTGGAGTTTTACATTCAACGCGCTTGCGACGTTGGTGCTGCGATTCAAGCGGCCCGAAGGACGGGAGTGGCGCGTGCCTCTCAACTTGCCCTTCAGGGGGACCGAAATACCGATAGGGGTCATGATAGTGACCCTGGCGCTGGTTTCGATTGCGCTGACGAATCTGTTGACCAAGAAAACCGCGACCATCTCCGGCATACTGTTCACGGTTGCCTTGTTCACTCTGTTCACCGTCTCTGAGAGAATCAATAGGCGCAAGCTCGACCTGACCTCCTCGAACCTCGACCGCTTCCAGTTGCAGCACAGTGAGACGGTCAGTCAGGAAGCGCTTGGCGCGCGGCCCGGCAACGTGCTGGTGGCCGTGCGCGACTACAATACGCTTTCTCACCTCGAATACACGCTGCAGCGCATCAATACGGAGGAAAAGGACCTCGTGGTTGTCACTACTCGAGTGATCGCGGGACCCGATGCGGGCGAACGAAGTATATACGACGAAACGCTGTTTAGCGGATACGAGCAACGACTGTTCACTCGCGTTGTCTCGCTTGCGGAGAAACAAGGAAAACCTGTCGACCTGTTGATCGTTCCAACCAACAGCGTCTTTGACGCGGTAGCCCAGACGGCGCAGCGGCTGGATTCGTCCGAAATAATATTCGGCCCGTCATCGAAGATGACGGCGCAGGAACAGGCACGCGAGCTGGGCCGCTCCTGGGAACGGCTGCAGGAGAAGCCCCGGAGGCAGGTGGCCTTCAAGGTCATCGATCCCGATGGCAAGGAGCATGTCATCGTCCACCTGGGCGCTCACGCGCCGAACCTCACCGAAGACGATGTCAATCTTGTTCACAAGATATGGCTGCGGGTGAGTAATGTTCCGAGCCGCCGGCGGGTCCATCATCGCGACGTAGTGAGGGTAGCCCTCAATCGCCTCGAGCGTGACTTGCGAGTTCACGGAGACGTGATGCTGGATTTCTACAAACTCGAGCACGAGGAAGACCAGAGCGCGCCTCGCGCAAAGAGCAACGGGCCGGCCAATGGAGAGGACCGCCCCCCCGACGTGAGGGCACGATGAGCGGGCCAGCAGTTTTCGCTGTTCGTAGCGAATCAAATGTCCGCTTTTCGCTTGACAGGTTCATATTTCACATTCGAGAATGGAGCAACGTTTCAAGGAAAACGAAATGGCCAGCGACGATCTAACGAAACGACTCCCGGATGAGGAGAGGACCACTCAGCCGACCATCATAACCGTGCTCGAGCGGCTGAAAGCATTAGACGATCGAATGCAGAGATACGAGGAACGAATGCAGAAGTCCGAGGAACGAATGCAGAGATCCGAGGAACGAACGGAAAGCCGTTTTGATCACCTCGAGCACCACATTACCTCTGAGATCGCTTCGTTACGAGAGGACATGAATCGAAACTTCCGCAAGCTGGAGACCAAGATCCAACTCTTGAATGAAGACATTCTCAATATGCGGGAGACTCAGCGGGATGCTCTGCATCGAATCATAGACCTGGAACAAAAAGCTCTATAACTGGCCTCCGTATATCAGCCTATTACGTTCGGTTAATCCGAGTTGCTGCCAATGGGGCAAGCCAGGCATAAAACGCATTAGCAAAACGCCCTTCATTGCTCAGGGCTATTCGTAGTGCTTTGTGAGTCACGCAAGAGCGGCCCGGTATCGCCAAGCCGGGGAACTCGAATCAGGACCCTTCCTCCGGGTCCGATCCACGGAGGAGACCGAGACCAATGCCAATAGTTGATCAAGTTAATCGCGATTTGACCGAAGCGATGAAGGCCCGAGAGGCCGAACGCTTGAGCGCGCTCCGTATGGTCAAGACCGCGCTCCAACTGCGAGAGACCGAATTGCCCGGCGCGGTCGACGATACTGAAGCCGCGCGCGTACTCAATACTCTGCTCAAACAGCGTCGCGATGCGGCCGATCAGTACCGGGCTGCGGGCCGCGAAGAACAGGCAATAAAGGAAGAGAACGAGGCGCGGATCATTCAGTCTTACCTGCCCGCCTCCGCGGGTGAAGAAGAGATTGTCGCCGCCGTTCAAGCCGCTATTTCCGAAACAGGCGCAACCTCAATTAAGAACATGGGCGCAGTGATGAAGGCGGTGCGCTCCAGACTCGAGGGCAAGACCGTCGACGCCAAGACTCTGAGCGACATGGTGAAAGCGAAACTTCAGTAGCAGAATCTATGGATTTTGGATTGCGGATTGCCGATTGCCGATTGCCGATGGTAGCCGATTCCTGGGCAAGTCGCAAATCTAAAAACTCTCCTTCAATCCGCAATCCGCAATCCGCAATCCGCAATCGTACTAAGGAGATCTCCATGCCAAAGACATCTCGAAAAACAGAATCTCTCTACAGTGTTCACCCAAGCGTCTTGATGGTTCAGAAGTGGATTGCCGAGCTTCCCGAAAAGACCGGAAGGAGCCTGGACCAGTGGTTGAAACTGGTTAAGAAATCGGGACCCCCGACCGAGCAGGCGCGGCGGGAATGGCTCAAGGCAGAGCACGGGTTAGGAACCAATTCGGCGTGGTGGCTCGCCGAGCGCGCCGAGGGAAAGGCCACTGAAGATTCCGACCCCGATGCCTATCTAAAGGCAGCCGCCGGTTACGTAGAGGCTATGTTCGGTGGGCCTAAGGCAAGCCTGCGTCCCGTCTACGATCAACTCCTGTTGCTCGGTTTGGGGGTTGCCAGGGACGCTAAAGCCTGCCCGTGCAAGACCATTGTGCCTCTCTATCGCAACCACGTGTTCGCGCAGATCAAACCTACGACTCGCACCCGAATAGACCTGGGTTTCGCGTTGAAGGATCTGAAACCCACGGGCCGGCTCATCGACACTGGGGGCTTCGCCAAAAAGGATCGGATCACCCATCGCATTCCCATTGGTTCGCGCGCCGACATCGATGACGAGGTGAACCATTGGCTGAAGTTTGCGTATGATCTCGATAAGTGAGAACTACGAAATCAGACCAGGCACCCGAACGGACTTCGTGCGGCGTAGAGTTTTCGAGTCTTTGCGGTGAAACGGTTTTTCAGCGTCGCTACGGGTTGTAGGCTTGTCGCCGGCTTCGCTAGCTGCTCCCGTCGCATCTGAGCTGGTTGCCGGTTCACCTGGGTAGTCAGGAGAAACTGATCTCGGTTTCGAAACGCCGGCGGATGAGTTCGCGAACTCGCTCCGCGAAGACTGTCATCGCTCCCGGCTCATGAGATTCCGCCAGGTCCTGGTCCGGATCGAGTCGATGGGTCCTGACCGCTGCGGCCGGGACGAGATTTATGACGGCTCGGCGGTGTTCTTCGGTCATGCAGTAGATCGCCTCGGCTTGTTCTATCAAATTCACCGTCAAAGGCTGAGAGCTATGCCGCTGAACCGGCACGCCGATCTCAGCCAGCGCCCGCTCAGCCTCTGGGCTCATTGCCTCCCCAGGGCGTGCGGCTATCCCGGCACTCAACACGCGTATTCCCGCAGCTTCGAGTTGCTCGGGCGACACTCCAAGACAAGAGGCGATCTCAGCCGCGCAGATCTGCTGGGCCATCGGCGAACGCAGAGTGTTCGCGCGGCACACAAACAAGAACAATCGTCCTCCTTTGCTCTCCCGGTGTGCTGGACTCTTCGGGTTCTCCGGCGCTGAGCTGGGTCGAAGGCCCGCCCAACCAGCGGCTTCCGCTGAGCCGGTAACCGATCCGAGAGCCATCAGTTGGCTCTCGGCGAGAGCTCGTTCGACCCGCTGCCTCGACCACCGGAGATGGTGCAACGGTGACAAGAACGCAAGGGCGACTATCATGAGGCCGGCGCTCGCATACTGTTCTGTGCTGGTTGGAGGTTGATCATACATGTAGGTCAGTGCCGACGCAGCAGCAATTCCGGAGAGCAGGCTGGACGCGGAG
>JBGPFL010000646.1:0-3948 GCA_041483295.1 Blastocatellia bacterium
AGTGATGCAGGGCGCTGTGACTCAGACTCACAAACACGAGAGCGAAGAGGTAGTGATCGTACTGACGGGCAAGTGGCGATTTCTTCTCCCGAACGGAGAGGTCACGCTCGGGCCGAATCAGATGCTGTCGATCCCGCCTGGAACGGAGCATTCGTCCGAGGTCCTTGAAGACACGGTGGCGATAGACATCTGCACGCCCACGCGGCTAGACTGGATCACCGGTGAAGATCGCTTCCTTCATCGGCATCCGGACGAACTGCTGTGGGCAGTGTGAGGAGATAAGAGATGAAGCTCGACATCGCGGTCTTGCCGGGCGACGGCATCGGTCCTGAGGTCACTTCCGAAGCCCTGAACGTAGTACGGGCGGTGGCGGAAAGATTCGGCCACGAAGTTCAAAGCCGCGAATATCTGATCGGCGGCTGCGCGTTGGACAATACCGGGACGCCGCTTCCGAGGGCGACCGTCGATGGTTGTCTTGCAAGCGGGGCGGTCCTGTTGGGCGCGGTTGGCGGGCCCCGCTACGATGGCAACCAGCGAGGCCTGAAGCCTGAGGATGGGCTTATGGGAATCAGGCGCGAACTTGGCGTCTTCGCCAATCTCAGGCCTGTAGTGGTCTACGAGGAACTGATTGAGGCGTCGCCGCTCAAGCCCGAATTGGTTAGGGGCTGCGACATGCTGATCGTGCGCGAGTTGCTTGGCGGACTCTACTTCGGCATGCCCCGCGGATTCGAAGGCGGCTCGAGCGGACCCTTCCGTGCGTACAACACAATGGCCTACACGGTTGCGGAGATCGAGCGCATAGCCCACGTTGCCTTCAAGGCGGCTGCACGCCGGCGTCGAAGAGTGACTTCGGTGGACAAATCGAATGTCCTTGAAGTCTCTCAACTGTGGCGGCAGGTCGTCATTCGCGTCTCAGGCGAATACCCGCAAGTGGAGCTCGATCATCTATTGGTCGACACCTGCGCTATGCAGCTCATACGCGAGCCGCGCCGCTTTGACGTCGTGCTGACTGAAAACATGTTCGGCGATATTCTATCCGACGAAGCCGCGGTCATCGCCGGCTCGATCGGAATGCTGGCGTCCGCAAGTCTGGGCGGCCGCGTTGGGCTCTATGAACCCGTGCACGGCTCCGCTCCGGACATAGCGGGCAAGGGCAAGGCCAATCCGCTGGGTGCTATTGCGTCGGCCGCGATGATGCTGCGCTATTCATTTGGACTTGAAGCGGAAGCTCGTGCGGTCGAGAGCGCGATTGGGGCCGTGATTTCCCATGGAATGCGCACGGCCGACCTGGCAGGAAACAATGGTCACGCCTCGACCGTTGAGGTTGGCCTGGCGATCTGCAGCGAGGTGGCCGGCCAGCGATTGGCGGCAGGCGGATAGGATAAGAGTCCGCGAATAACGCTAATAACGCTAATAACGCGAATAGCGGGATTGCTTTCAACTCGTTGGGTTCAATTAGCGAGATTCGCGTTATTCGCGGATAGTCTCCATTGATGTAAGAGAGCGCATGGAATTGATGCAACTCGAAATGTTTGTCGCGATGGTCGAGGAGGGTAACTTCCACAAGGCGGCCGAGCGGGTCTTTCGCACTCAACCCGCCTTGAGCATGTCGTTGCGCAAACTCGAGCAGGAGATCGGCGCCCCCCTGTTCGACCGAACCAATCGCAATGCCTATGTACTGACCGATTCGGGTGATGTGCTCTACGACTACGCCAAACGGCTATTGAACCTGAGGGACGAAACGCTCACCGCGCTGCTGCAATTGCACAGCCTGCAGAGCGGGCGAATACGCATCGGGGCCAACGAGAGCACGAGCCTTTACCTGCTTCCCAGGCTGATCCTGACTTTCCGGGAACAGAATCCCAAGATCAAAATCGAGGTCTTTCGGCAGGTGTCGGCGCGCCTGCCTTATGAACTTCGTCAACGCAACCTCGACTTTGCGATCCTATCGTTTCTTCCCGACGACAGCGACCTCGAGGGCACCCTGATTATGCGGGACGAACTGGCTCTCGTCGTCAGCCCGCAGCATCGACTGGCAGCCCATTCGCGGGTTCACATCAGGGATCTTGGCGCTGAATCCTTTATAGCTCACAACGTCCACTCACCTTCTCGGGAGAAGGTCATTGACGTGTTCAGGCGGTTCCAGACGCCGCTGAACATCACGACTGAAATCGCTACCATCGAGACGATCAAGAAATTTGTGGCGATGAATCTGGGCGTGGCGTTCGTTCCGCGAATGTGCGTTCAGGAAGAGGCGGCGCGTGGCGAATTGATCGTCGTGCCGGTTGAAGGCTTCCGTCACGAGCGCACTTTGTGGGTGGTCAGACGGCGCACGGATGCACATTCGCATGCCGCGCGGGCCTTCCTGGCCGTGATCAGCTCACTGTCAGAGTCGCTGCTTCGGGATCCGGCAGGCGGAGAGAAGGAGACTACGCTGGGAGCAGACGGGGCTGGGGGAGAGTCAGCGAGCGACGTAGTAAACTAAGACGGAGTGGTCCTGATAACGCGCGCTTCACCGCAGAGGCACAAAGGACGCAAAGGTTGCGCAGAGGGGAGTGAGCCTCCGGCAAAGCCATTTTGCTGGTCAATCATACTAGCGAGCTCAGGGGAGGATAACGTGAAGAGGTTGAGAATCACATTTGCACTAATGTTCGTTGGAACCATCGTAGTTCTACTAACGACCCCGTCGCTGGCATATCCGCCGTTCCTGGAGCAGGCTAAGAAGTTCGGCGCCAAAGATTGCCGATTCTGTCACCTCAAGGCTGAAGGCGGAGAGGGTCACAACGCGCGCGGCAAGTGGCTCGTCAAAGAGAAAGATCGGCGCCATGCGGATGCAGTCGACCCGGAGTGGCTGGTGGACTACAAGCCCGGAAGCAAGAAATAAAAGGCTGAAAGGGAGCCGCTTGAGACTCTCGTACTTCAAGGGGCGCCACTCCTTGAGTTGGTCGGTTTTTCGAACTTCAAAGGCCGCGAATGCAAAGGATCAGGGGCGGCCTCGAGCGCCGCCCCTGCACCTTTGTCCTGGACTTCATTGCCCTAGATCCCTCAGGCTTTCTTCGCGCTCAAGGCCACTCCGTTTTCGTTACCTTCGCCGAGGCTCAAGCGCTCGCGGAAGAGGTTCAACAACAGCAAGGTTCCAAGTCCCCCCGCGCCATCCCCTGTTCCACCCGAGGCCAGCACATCAGGTGTTATGCGAACGTTCTTCTCGCCTATCACCCTCAGAGTCTCAATGAGCGCGACGCCCTGTGCTCCGAGCGCTCTTACCTGCTCGGTATAGGCCACGCCTTGTGCCTCACCCATGAGTCGCACCTTCTCGGCTTCGGCCCTTCCGGTCGCCAGGATGTAGTGCGCCTCGCCGTCTGCTTCAGCCTTTCGCTGTTCCGAGCGCTTGCCCGCGATCTCTACGCCGACCGTCGCCTGCATCAGGTCCTTCTGATTGTTTGCGTGAGCCGTCGTCTTCTCTAACTGGATGCGCCTCTCTTCAGCCTCCCGCTGAGCGTCGAACATGCTCAGCCGCTGCTCCGCGAGTACTTTCTCTGTCTGAGTCTTCATCAGCTCTTCGGGCAGGTGGATGTGACAGATCAGAACATTCACCACGTCCACGTGATACTTGAGCAGATGTGCGCGCACTCGAGCCTCTGCTCGTTCCTGCTCTTCGTGGCGGTTCTGCAAGTACGCCATCGCCGAAGACTCGGATGCCTGATTTCGGAAGATCGAATCTATCAGCGGGTGCATCACATTCTGAACAAGCCGGTCAATCCCGCCGATCTTTGCCACCATGAAAGGAGCATCTTCTGGTTTGACCCTGAACACCACCCGCACTTCCAACTGCATGGTGAAGCCGTCCTTCGAGATCACTAAGAACGGGTTGAATGTGTTTCCGACCTCCTCCGCGGTCCACTCGACCGTCTGATTTGTAGTCGGTATAACAATAGGGGTCATCGCAAG
>JBGPFL010000647.1:0-3947 GCA_041483295.1 Blastocatellia bacterium
ACATCACCAAGACCTTCCCAGGCGTGCGCGCGCTCGACGGCGTGAGCTTCGATCTGCACGGCGGCGAGATTCACGCCCTCGTCGGCGAGACCGGCGCCGGCAAGTCAACTTTGATGAAAGTACTGGGCGGAGTCTACCCGCACCCGGAGTACGGGGGCGAGATTCGTATCGAGGGAGATATTCGCCGCTTCCACAACGTACACGAGGCACAGGCAGCCGGCATAGCAGTCATCTATCAGGAACTGTCGCTCGTTCCCGACATGACCGCCGGCGAGAACATCTTTCTCGCCCGCGAGCCTCGCCGGTTCGGCGTCATTCGATGGGAAGAACTCTATTCGCGAGCCTCCGAGCTACTCGAGAGACTGCACCTGCCCATCGATCCGCGCACGCCCGTCCGCCAACTCGGCATCGGCCAGCAACAACTGGTTGAGATAGCCAAGGCGCTCTCCCACGATGCGCGTATCCTCGTCCTCGACGAGCCTACCGCTGCTCTCACGGACACCGAAGTTGAAACGCTCTTCTCGATCCTGGAACATCTCAAGGCCCGCGGCGTGGCGATGATCTACATCTCACACAAGCTCGGCGAAGTCTTTCGCATCGGCGACCGCGTTACGGTCCTGCGTGACGGCCGGACGGTAGGAACCGAGCGGGCCGGAGACCTGGATCAGAAGCGCGTCATCGCGATGATGGTCGGCCGAGAGGTGAGCCAGATTTTTCCGCCCGATACTCGCTCACCGGCCGACGTTGTCTTCGAAGCCCGCGATATCTCAGTCGAAGATATCGCATCGGGAAAGCGCCTGGTCGATCGGGTCAGCTTCCTTGTTCGCCGCGGAGAAGTGCTGGGCGTTGCAGGTCTGATGGGCGCCGGCCGCAGCGATCTTCTGATGGCGATCTTTGGCGCGCACACCGGACGCACTTCCGGCCAGGTGTTGATTGAGGGCAGACCGGTAAGCATCACGAGTCCTGCGGAGGCTATCAAACAGGGGATCGGCTTCGTGACCGAAGACAGAAAGCGCTACGGTTTGATTCTCGACCAGACTATCTTGAACAACATGACCCTTGCAGGCTTGAGTCATTTGTCCGGCCGCTTCCTGACTAACGCGGCCGCGGAAGCAGCAGTCGGGGAGAAGGCGATGAAAGATCTGCGCATCAAAGCTCCGTCACTAGCGACCGTGACCGGCACGTTGTCGGGCGGGAATCAGCAAAAGGTTGTGCTCGCGAAGTGGCTGCTCAACGAACCACGCGTCCTCTTCCTGGATGAGCCGACTCGCGGTATCGACGTCGGCGCCAAACAGGAGATCTATTTGCAGATCGATCAGCTTGCGCGCGCGGGGTTGGCCATAGTCCTGGTCTCATCCGAGCTGCCTGAGGTTTTGGGACTCTCCGACCGCCTGATTGTGCTTCACGAAGGACGAATCACCGGCGAGTTCACCCGCGGAGAGGCAACTCCGGAGGCGGTGATGGCCCGAGCAACGGGTACCGCTTGATTCTTGAACCACCCTGGTACTCAGGCACAGTGATTATGATGGACAAGAATGGCTTCTGAACCCCACCCCGGCAGTGGGTGGATTGTTCATACTTGGCCCACAAGGGAGGACGCGGCAACCCTCCTCCCGTTCGTCTTTCGCGCTCGCCTCGCGGACCGCGAGGCGAGCGCGAGAGACGAACAAACAGGGGTCAAGGCGGGCCGCGTGAGTAGGCAGGATCTGAAAAATCCACCCACTGCCGTGGGTGGGATTCGGCGAACACATGTATCAGATTCAACGTGACTGATGACCAGTCCGAGACGCTGATTGAAGACAATCCGAAAGGCATGAGCCAAAACGATGACTGAACCCGCGACCGAGCCAGTGGCTCAACAACCCGAAGCGAAGGCGCCTGGCCCATCCTGGAGGGGTTTCAAGGTGACCAGCGCCTGGCGCACCTACACGATGGTCTTTGCGCTGATAGCGATCTGGCTGATCTTCGCGTACACGACGGGCGGAGTCTTCCTTGAGGCGCGCAATTTCTCAAACCTGATGCGCCAGGCGACGATCACCGGCGTGCTTGCAGTGGGCATGTTGATGGTGATCGTGACCGGGCACATAGATCTCTCAATCGGCTCGGCAGTGGGCCTGGCCGGTGGCGTTGCGGCCATTGCGGATGCCTGGCTCGGCTTGGGACTGGCGCCCTCCCTTGCGATTGGCATCGCGGTGGGACTGGTAATCGGCGCTGTGCAAGGAGCGCTGGTGGCTTATGGCAACATTCCGGCCTTCATCGTAACTCTTGGGGGATTGCTCGCCTGGCGCGGGGCGATCAAGGGTATCAGCAAGGGCAACACAATTCCTATCGGGCTTCCTGCGTTCAAGGCTATAGGTCAGGGGTATCTGACGCGTGAGATGGGAATTGCGATCATGATCTTAATGGTTGTGGCCATCTCGTTGTTTGCGTTAAGGCGCAATCGCGCCAGGCGGCAGCACGGCCAGGCTGCGATCAATCCGCTCCGCCTCGCCGCGCAGATCGTGATCCCATCAGGGCTCACCGTAGCTTTCATTCTGGCACTGAACAGCTACGCCGGCGTGCCGATCCCTGTGATCATTCTGCTGGCAGTAGCACTCGCGGGAATGTTCCTCACTCAGAACACGACGTTTGGGCGGTACCTCTATGCAATCGGGGGCAACCCTGAGGCGGCGAGGCTTTCGGGAATCAACCTTCGCCGTCACACGATTGCGGTGTTCTCCATCATGGGGGCTCTGGCTGGTGTTGCGGGAATCATCTACACCGCGCGCGTTGGCAGCGCCTCGCCGGACGCCGGAAGGCTGTTGGAACTGGATGCCATTGCCGCTTGCGTGATCGGGGGCACGAGTCTGATGGGTGGCCGGGGTACTGTGTTCGGCGCCCTCCTCGGAGCGTTGTTCATGGCCAGTCTGGACAACGGCATGTCGCTCAGGAATTATGAGGACTTCACTCAGGACATAGTGAAGGGCGTGATTCTCGTCGCGGCGGTTGGCCTTGATATGTTCGGACGCAAGCGAGGATAGGCGGCGGATCGTGCAGCGGCAGTATCGCTCTCTCTGGCGGGCTAGCTCGCTTTCGCGCGCACCTTCCGCTTCTTAGAATCACTTGCTCGCCTCTGGTCTACTGAGCGCAAGACGCGTTGAGCGGAGTCGAGATGCTCGCCCATCGCGGCGCGCGCATCGGCGGCGTTGCGCGCTCGAATCGCCTTGTACACTTTCCGGTGTAAACCGGCTGATGCCTTTACATCCGCCGCGCCGTTCACCCTCTCGCGGCGTCCTTCGTAAATTCCCTCCGTTACCATCTCCATCAAGGCAGTCAGGATCGGATTGCATGACGCGGCCGCCACGGCTCTATGGAATCGGAGGTCGTGAATCAGGTACTCCTGGGGATCCTCGATTGAGGCGTACATCTCGGCTACCTCTTCGGCGAGGGTGGCGAGCTGTTCTTCGGTCGCCCGCTCGGCTGCAAGACCGGCCAGGCCCACATCGAGTACCCGCCGAGCTTCGAACATCTCGTCGGGCGTGAAGCCATGGAGAGCGGCCATCAGATTGAGCGGTTCGCTATCCAGCGCCGGCGGTCCATCGGCGATAAAGGTGCCGGCGCCGTGACGAGACTGAAGGACACCCAGCGCCGCCAGAAACCGCAAGCCGGTCCTCAAACTCGGGCGGCTTATGCCCAGGCGTTTCGCAAGCTCGCGTTCGGATGGCAGCCTGTCGCCCGGGCGCAGGTCGCCTCGCCGAATCAACTCCCGCACCTGCCGCACGACCTGTTCGGTTGTGAGGCCGGCGCTGGAGCGCTTCAATGCCTTGAAATGGTTCAATCTAGAAGTGGTCATACCACTGAGCCGTTCGGCTGTATATGTAACAGCGCCCGTAGCGCCCTGTCAAGAAAGTGTCTGGAGAGTCGTGGCCGAAAGGGCGCAACTTGTACGGGCGGGCCTCCGTGCCCGC
>JBGPFL010000648.1:0-3940 GCA_041483295.1 Blastocatellia bacterium
ATGGTTGCCAACGCGAGCAACGTGAGGTGAACCGTAAAGATTTTGTACTTTGAGAACTCCTCCTTCGTTCGGTAAGCGCGATAGATCGTCGCCATGAAATGAGGGTAGTTGAACACCAGAGCCAGAGCGTAAAATGCGAACGAGGCCAATCCCTCGTCGCGCGTTCCGAGAGGATAGGCAAGCAACAGCAGCGGGGCCGACCACGCTCCGCAGCCCACGATAAGGTCGAGAGCAGGCCCATAGATCCAGCCTCCACGGCCGCCGTCAGGGGCGGTGGTCTGTTTCTTGCTCGAATCGGATCGCGGCTTCTTGGACATAACTCAGGTTCCAGGTGTCAGGTTCCAGGTGTCAGCACCTGATACCTGACACTTCGCACCTGGAACCTGGCACCTGACGTCTTCTGTTCGCGGTCGAAGGGGCAGCAGACTGAAATCGTCCTGCATTATAGCAGCTTCGATTGTGAAATTGAGAGAGTTTATTGAAAAACGCGCGGGAAAACCTGCAGCGAGCAGATCAAGCACTACGGCACACGCGGTATTGAGAGTCCGTCTGCCTCGGCGGGGCAGCCAGCCTCTTCAACAGTCTATCCAGCCCCCAAACCTCAGGCAGCAGGAGCAAGGAGGCTCTTTACAGTAGAAACGAATTCAGCGAACGCCAGGGGCTTGCGGGCGCAAGCGGATACGCCCGCCGCTTTCGCTCGCTCTATAGTTGCATCACTATAACCTGTGATCGCTATGATGGGGATCAGCCGAGTCTCATCTTCAAGTCTGATCTTGCGGGTCAGGTCAATGCCATTGAGCCGTGGCATGAAGAGGTCGGTTACGATCAGATCGGGCTTCTCTTCAAGGGCTACCGTAAACGCGCATTCGCCGTCGCCGGCAGTAATGACTTCGTAGCCTTCAGCCTTCAGTATCAGGGACAGGACGTAGCGGGTATCGAAGTCATCTTCGACTACCAGAATCTTCTTACCCATTAGCCACCCCCTCGTGATCAGACCGCACTGAAGTCTAACACCCACTGAACCGAAAGGGAAGACAAGCAGTTTAGTACTGAATATTCCAGACCTTCAAATCTGACC
This sequence comes from Blastocatellia bacterium, assembly GCA_041483295.1. Classification (GTDB taxonomy): domain Bacteria; phylum Acidobacteriota; class Blastocatellia; order UBA7656; family UBA7656; genus DASYSA01. The sequence continues at coordinate 1,079 of JBGPFL010000648.1, forward strand.
GGTCCCTCCCTCCGTGACTAAAAAGAGGCGATCCGCAGATGTCGCAGATTTAGCAGATATCACGAATACAAGAATGAATTGTAAATTGCTCTAGACGGGGGCTACTCGCGGTTCTTTCATCTGTGTCATCTGCGCAATCTGCGGATCTCGTGGTTCCACTGGCAGCAACCAACCGCAACGCCGCTTATCGACGGATTAGGGTTCCGTTTCACCCCTTGCGAAACCCATTCTCCGCATCTATGATGGCCGCCGACATAACCGGCAATCCCATCTTCCAGCAAAGGAGATCGAATGTCAGAACTGACCAGAAGAGAATGGAGCAAGCTGGCTCTCGGCGGGCTGGCCGCCTCGGTGGTCCCTCTGGGCAATGCCGGCGGGGCGAATAAGCCCGACTCGAAGTTCAAGGGAGTCCAGGTGGGTGTGCAGAGCTATAGCTTCCGGGATCGCTCATTGGACGATGCCATCAAAGCGATGGTCGAGATAGGCTTGAGCAGTTGCGAACTGTGGCAGGTGCATGTGGAGCCGCCGCGCGACCGATTTGCCAAAGAGGCAAACCCTCGCGAGGCGCTACGCAAGTGGCGCTTGACTGTGCCGCTGGACGAGTTCAAAGCCGTGCGAGCGAAATTCGACCGCGCCGGCATCGATCTCTACGCCTACAATCTGAGCTTCCGCGACGACTTCAGCGACGAGGAGATCGCCCGAGGCTTCGAGATGGCCAGAGCCCTCGGTGTTAAGGTGATAACCGCGTCTTCGAACGTCACCACCGCCAGGCGAGTCGATCCGTTCGCCAAACAGGCCAGGATGCGAGTCGGCATGCACAATCACTCGAACATCCGCGCCAACGAATTCGCGACTCCCGATAACTTCGTCGAAGCGATGAAGGGAACATCCGAGTACATCGCGATCAACCTCGACATCGGACACTTCACCGCCGCCAACTTCGACGCGGTTGAGTTTCTCAAACAGAATCACGCCAGGATTGTCACGCTTCATCTGAAGGACCGCAAACGCAATCAGGGTGATAATGTTCCGTTCGGCGAGGGCGACACTCCCATCAAGGCCGTGCTCGCTGCGCTCAGAGACAACAAGTGGAAGATTCCGGCTAACATAGAGTACGAGTACAAGGGCGCCGACACGGTAGAAGAGGTAAGGAAGAGTCTGGCCTATTGCAAGCAGTCGCTCGGAGGTTAGACGGGAAGAGTGGGAGAAAGGGAGAGTGGGAGAATGGGAGAGCGGGGGCAGCATACTCCCACTCTCCCACTCTCCCTCTCTTCTCCTCGGGTCACCGAAGAGAGTTCAACTCATCCTCAATCTCAGCACGAACGCGCTGAAGCTGGAGGAGGTGTGGGGGATACACCCGCTCGCGACATTCTTCATCGGTTAGACGGCATCTCTCGCAGGTGCCATTGATGTCCAGCCGTGTTATCTTCGGATCGTTGGAGAACCTGACCTTGCGCTCGAAATCCATGTCGAACCGGAAGCCCAGCGAAACCGAGGACGTGGCCGACCGGTTCAAAGCAAGATGTCGCGCCATCGCGATGCAGAAGAAGCGGGCTTCGGTATCCACGAACTGGGAAAGCTGCGCGTCGACTACAGGCTCGTCGATCTTCTTGCGAAGGCCGGTCTCGCTCTCCAGCTTCTGAAGAATCCGGATCGCCAGCCATCGCCGGCAGTAGTGTTCGTCCACACCGGTGCCGCCGGGCATCAACACCTGTGACATATTCAGATGCTTCACCAGACGATAATCTCCGGCTTCGTGATTGAACCTCAAGAAGTGAAGCCTTATCCCGAAGTACCTGGGCAGCACTTCGGTCAGCCGGTACATAAAAATCTCCGGTGTCACTTCGTATCTACCGAGGAAGGCTCGGAACCGATCCGGCTGCCAGGTCTTCAGCGCGAAGAACTCCTTCATGTCGGCGTGTGCGCACTCGCGATTGATCAGCAGCGCACCCGCAAAATAAGAAGCCTTGAAGTCGTTCAGCACTTGCTCGAAGGAATCGACGCGTTCAGGCGCGGAGGTCATCGCGCGTTCCTTGAGGTCCAGCACGCGATAGCCTATTTCACGCGCAAGGATGAACTTCTTCTGGCGTTCGGAAAGCGACGGATTGACCAGCAGTTTCGGCGACTCTCTGTTCTTATCTATGAGCACCGAGCGAAAGTGCTGCAGCTTCGGGTGACGCCCAAGCCGGCGGTCATCAAGCCGATAGTTGAAGCGGCCCTCGATCAACCCGCGTAGTTCGCTGTAGCCCGGGGTCGGCCGAGTCGTAATCTGGGCGGTCTTCACGAAATCATCCACCGCTTTTTCGATTTCAGGAAAGTAGTTCTCATTCAGCTCTTGGTAGGACCTGAGCGCGGACCGGAACAGATGCTCGACGCCGATGTTATATCGCTCGGCTATTCCAATCAGCGCGTTAACCAGGGCGCTCGCTTCGGCAGGCTGACGCGTGAGCAACTCGACTACTTGAGCCGGCGATATTCCAAACAGATGATAGGGAAAGTTGTGCAGCACGGGCGAGCCGAGAAACCCTGCAAGCGGGCTCAACTCTTCATCGAGCCTGATCGAGACAAGATCGTCGTAACTGCGCCCAAGCACACCCGCCATTCGGGCGATCTTTTCGGCCTTCGGATATTTCTTGCCGTGTTCGATCTCGGTTACGTACGAAGTCGAGAGCCCCGTTCGGTTGGCGAAGTCAGTCAGAGAGAAAGATGCTTGTTCGCGAAACTGGCGAAGCTTCATGCCGAAAATAACTTTGTGATTGAGACCCATTGACCCCTTTCTCGTGAGCTGACTTATTGTAGTACAGACCGGATGAGAGGCATCGTTAAGAGGGAGGCTATCAACTGGGTTCGAGAAAAGTCAAC
>JBGPFL010000649.1:0-3934 GCA_041483295.1 Blastocatellia bacterium
AGCGGTCTGGCCGAGTCGTTGGCCGCCGCCATTGACGAGGTCATCGAATTCCTGGTACTGGACCGGGGGTCGACCGAGAAGATCATCGCAGAACGGCTCGAGGCGCTCGGCGCTCGCCTTGAAGCCGCGCAACCGATCGTCATCAAGATGGACCCGGGTCTGGCATCGTTTTTCGCGGACCGGTTGGCCGCCGAGCGTAAGAGTCTTGCCCAGCTCGAGCGCCTCTGGCAGGAGAGCATTGTCATTCCATTTACCAACCTCCATGTAGATCGCCGCGCGGTTGGGGCCAGGCCGGAAGTCAATGTCAGGGTAGAGGCGGGCACCGTTCGTGTCGACATGCGCTACATCAACGGCCTCTCTTCGGCCTAGATTTCGGCGCACGGATCCCCAGATGGAATTCAAGACCGACCCCCACAAGAAGGTCTACGAGAAAACGCGTGAGTACCTGCATACGCTCTTTGGCGAAGTGAACGTGAAGGCGCTCGACGATACGTTCACCCTGCAAGAGGGATCGACCTTCGTCTACGTGCGCACGTTTCCCATTGGCGACAAGAAGGCCGGCGTGGAGATATTCTCCTATGTCGTGGTGGACGTGGACGTGACTGAGCGGCTGATGCGGTACCTGCTAACCTATAACTTGAAGCTCATACTCGGAGGTTTCGGACTTGCGATCGGCGAGAATGCGAAAGCGTCGGTCCTGTTGACACACACAATACTGGGCGACACGATGCAACGTGAAGAACTCTACGCCAGCGTCTCGGCCATAGCTAGAGTTGCCGATGATCTCGACGATCAGATAGTTGCGGCCTTCGGGGGCACAACCGCACTTGGCAAGCTGGTCGGAGGCCAGCCCGTGGTGGAACACTGGGAGTAGGACAACAAGACCAGGAACGCGGAACCGCGAGTCGAAGCGATCGCGTCTTCACCGTAGTTCGTTCATTCACTCTTCGTTTATCGTTTTATGCTTAAGGTAGGACTCACAGGGAGCATAGCGGTCGGCAAGAGTTTCGTAGTGTCCGTCTTCCGGGACCTGGGTTGCGCGACGTTTGATGCAGACAAGATCGCTCACACGGTCATGGAACCGGGTCGCGAAGCCTTCGACGACATCGTTCGTGAGTTCGGGCGAATCGTGCTTCGAGAGGATGGTTCGGTCGACCGCGCGAAGCTCGGCTCAATCGTGTTTGCAGACCCGGAGAGAAGGCGCCGGCTAAATGAGATTGTGCATCCGCGGGTAATCACTGAACAGAATCGTTTGCTGGCAGAGGTCGAACGAGCCAACCCACAGGGAATTGTCATAGTAGACGCCGCGTTGATGATCGAGTCAGGCGGCTACAAGCGATTCGATAAGCTGATCGTAGTTTTCTGCGGCCGCGAAACTCAGATCGAGCGATTGATGAAGCGCAGTAGTGTAACGCGCGAAGAAGCCGAACTCAGAGTGGCCGCCCAGATGCCCTCGGAAGAGAAACGCGGCTATGCAGATTATGAGATAGATACCTCGGGGACGCAGGAGGAGACTCGCGCGCGTGTGATAGCTGTGTATAAGCTCCTGCTCGAAGTCCAGAAGAATTGAATCCGGTCCGGAGTCCGCTTTGGGGTGAGGCAGAGGCCAATCGTCCCGATCGCAAGTCGCAAAGTCAAACCGTTTCGATCAGTCTGGTTAGCAGTGCTGCTCGGCGGGGGATGTCGCTGATGATTATGTGCTCGTGTTCTGCATGAGCGCCCGCCCCGTCAACTCCCAATCCATCAAGAACAGGCACGCCAAGGGCCGCGACAAAGTTTCCATCCGAGCCGCCGCCGACCGAGCCTTCTCTTAGTTCGAATCCGATCTCCGAAGCCAACTGGCGCGCGTGCTCAAACAGAGCTCCGATCTCTGCCGTGCGAACCAACGGCGGGCGGTTTATTCCTCCATTGACCTCCAGGCGCGCGCCTTCCAACACCGGTCGAAGTTGTTGCATGGCCGCAATGATCCGCTGGCCCTCTTCGATGGTTGTGAATCGCATGTCGATTTGAGCTCTGGCCTCCGCAGCTATCACGTTGGACAGCACGCCGCCCCGCACTACTCCGACGTTCAGAGTTGTGCCGCGGGAATAGTCGACCATCGCGTTGATCGCCATCACCTGGTGCGCGAGTTCGGTTATGGCACTGATTCCGGCTCGTGGATCGTTTCCGGCGTGAGCCGGCCGGCCCCGAACGATCAGTTCGAACTCGCCCACTCCTTTTCTGCCCGTCTTCACGATCCCGCCCGGTATCGGCGGTTCGAGCACCAGCGCCGCAATCGAGCGTCGCCCTTCTTCCTCGACAACCTCGCGAGAGAAGGGGCTGCCTGTCTCCTCGTCGCAGGTCATCAGAAGGGTCACGCTGCGCTTAGTCGGCCTCGCCAGATCCCTGAGCGCGCGCATCGCGAAGACGGCCGTCGTTACGCCGGCCTTCATATCGAATATGCCTGGACCATAAGCGCGGTCATCCTCGATGCGGAACGGTCGCTCGCTGAGCGTGCCGATGGGCCAGACCGTGTCGAGGTGGCCGATTACAAGCAACTGTTTGTCGGACGATTCCCTGTCTCCTTCGCACCCGAAGCGTGCGCGCAAGGTCGCCCCCCAGCGCGGGTCTCGGAGCAGATCGACCTTCGCACCATCCGCGGCGAGCCTGTCGCCCAGGCCTTCCGCTATGCGAGCAGTCGCCTCGGCGTGGCGGGTCATCGACTCCTGCTCGACCAGCCACCGCATGAATTCGAGTATGTCGGTCTGAAGCTCCCGAAAGTAGTATGGAAGCCTGTGGGCCTCCATGTTCGACCCTTTCATATGTGGAAGTTTTAGCAGAGAGGCGAACCCGAGCGCCAGCAGCAGACGCGGCAGCGGGAGGGGGATTGGCGTAGCAATTCTAGCGAGAGTCGATTGACTTCACTTGGCAGACAGGAGTCCATCGATCACCGCGGCCAGCTCGTTGATCAAGTCGGAGTCCGGGTTGAAGCCGCCACGCGGTGGTCCCTGCGGTTGACCCTGCTGATTCAGTACCACGATCGTAGGCAGTTGAGGCGTCTTCCCGCTGAAGCGTTTGAACGCGGCTCGACTCTCATCGCGCAGCACGGCGACCGAACCGGTTGGGCCGCACGGGCTGTTGAGCTTGTCATTGCTGACCGAGGCCGGGTCGATGCTGACCCAGTAGATGTTGACGGGCTTGCCCCGATACCTCTCCGCCAGGGATCCAAGCGCCTTGAACTCATCGCGGCACTGGGGGTCCTGGGTGCCGCCGAAGAGCAGGACCACAACCCGCCCGCGCAGACTGGCCGTTGTGACTGTTGAACCGTTCGGGGTGCTGAATGTTATGTCTTGCTGCGCGCTCGCGGCAACAGCCAGCGACATAAGAGCTATGAGTGATGGGATGATGGTCTTAACCTTGGTTCGCATTCTTTCTCCTGTTAGTGCCGGAAGTTGGATGCATTTGGGATACGAGGCGTACGATCGAGCCTATCAAAAGGAGAACAATCGGGACACGGCGCAAGGGCAGACCAACGATAACGTCTCTGTTTGCAACGCGTGAGTGGCGATGGGACGTACACCTGCTCGTTGCGTGCCGCTTTCCCTTTGTTGGGGCACGTCTTCTACCCGGCTTCGCCTTCCAACTCCGGCCGGAGGGTAGCGCGTCTGTCTCTGAACGCGAGGAAGAAGGCAACCGCGCACAGCATAGTAAGCGCAAACGGAACCAGAAAGACCTTAGTGTAATCGACTGTCTGCCCGCTGGTGTAGTGTTGCTTGATCCAGCCTGCGAACATCGATCCCATGAACATACCCGCTCCGATCAACACGAAGGTGATCAGCGCTTGAGCCGAAGCTCGTATGTCCGGCGTCGCCACCGAGTTGGTGTAGATGTATGAGACTACGAAGAAGCAGACATAACAGACACCATGAATTGCGAGCGACGCAATCACGATCGC
>JBGPFL010000650.1:0-3930 GCA_041483295.1 Blastocatellia bacterium
TCAACGATGATTGTGTTCAGGCGGGTTGCTAGAACGCGTCGAGTGCGCCCAGCCCATGATCCTCTTCGTCCTTGGCTCGCAGCATATCGAGTATCAGGGCAGTGTTGCTCGAAGCCTGAATTGTACGTTCGTAGTCCTTGCCCGACTTCTCAAACTCGAACGTTCCATCGATCGCACCGGCTATCTTGCTCAGGGCTTTCATGCCCGAGTCCGAACCGGACTTCGCTCCGATGATCTGTCCCTGGTCGAAGTGTATTTCGCCATCACAAACCGAGGAGCTGATGGCTAACGCGCCCGTCAAATGGCTGTTCTCGACGATCTGAAGGATGTCGAACAGATTCACGTCGGAAAGACTGCCCTGCAAGATTCTCTGAGTGCGAATAGTGGGGGCGGCGGCGGGCTCCGTTTTGCGCATGTCCCGGAACTGGCCCGTCACGGAGACGCGCGGGTCCAAGCGCTTCGCCTCCAACAACCGCTCGTTTGCATGTTCGAGATCCCCGGCCGAGATCAACAAGCTGGCAAGAGCCAGGCACTGCTGAGCCGCGTGATCGCGCCGCCCGGCATCTATCAGTATCTCCCTCAGCTTTTCACGGAGACCTACATGGCGAGGCATGCTGTCGATAGCTCGTTCGAGCGTCTCGATAGCGCGGTTCACCATGCGGTATTTGACCAGGAGATCCGCGTCTATTATCGCGCTTTCCGGATCAAAGTCACTCGAGGTGTTCCTAACCATCACTCCCCTTGCCGTCCTCAGCCATATTCACAAGCCAGTTTACCACAGACGACGGCCGCTGGTCAGCGCCAGCTGGTTTAGGGTTTATGGTTTATGGTTTAGGGTTTCTGGTTTAGGGTTTCTGGTTTATGATCTCTGGTCCCAGTCTCTCAACTGTTCCGGTGCCTTCAACCCTAAACCACAAACCATAAACCATAAACCATAAACCATTCTAGCCGCTCACAACTGTGATGCCTTTCTGGTCGGCTAGAGCAATCAACTCATCCTTATCGAACAACAGCGTCTTGTTCGCGGTCACGTGGATGGCGCTTGCCCCGGCGGAGATCATGGCTTCGATAGTGGGCACGCCGATCACCGGCACGTCGAATCTCATATCCTGCTCCGGCTTCGCTGCCTTTACCACAACGAACGAGCGGCCGCGAGTGATCTCCCCCGCCCGAAGAATTACCGCATCGGTTCCCTCCATCGCCTCGATCGCGACCACCGCGCGGTCCTTGACTGCGATCGTCTGCCCGAGATCGAATCCCGCAATTCCCCGTGCGACCTCCAGCCCATATTCGATGTCCTCGGACTCCTCTTTCGTAGCCCCGCGACGGGTCAACACTCCTTCGCGCGCCAGGAGCACTTCCAAAAAACTTGTCGAATCGACCAGCGTTATCCCCTCGCGAGCCAGCTCCTCGGCGACCGCCCCGATCAGGTTGCCGGTGTTCCTGACTGGTAGGCGAGCGAGCATTCGCACCATCCTCAGATCGGGCAACGCGTTCACCCGAAAGATCTGGGAATGCTTGACCTGTCCGGCCATAACCGCGTGCGTGACTTGCTCCTTCTTGAAGAAGCGAATCAGACGGCCGAGTTGCCCTACGCCCATCCACTCGACCCGCTCGCCGAAGCTCTCGATCTCCGGCGCCGCCTCCTCTTTGATTGCGGCCACGACCATCGCGACGCCGCGACTGCGCGCCCCTTCAAGCACCAGGAACGGAAATCGCCCGTTGCCCGCAATCAGTCCGTATCTCAATTCAGAACTCCAGCCACGCGCCCGCCTGAAGCGGCTTCGCTTTCTGATACAAATAGTCTGCAGCCGCCAGGTCCTCAATCGCCAACCCCAGCGACTTGAACAGCGTAATCTCGTCTGGTGATGTCCGACCTCGATGAGATCCCACAAGAATCTCGCCTATCTCAGCACGGATGTGGTCGGGGCCAATTGCTCCCTCGCGCAACGCGAACAAGTAATCGCCGCCCTCGTTGAGCGTAGACTCGCGCCGGTCTACGAATAGACTGGCCGCAGCCATCGTCGCGGCATCCACTTCCCGTGTGGTGGGAATGCTCGACCCAACCACATTCAGGTGCGCTCCGGGTGAAATCCACTCGCGCTTCAATATGGGATCCTCGGCCGCAGTTGCCGTGACTATCAGGTCGGCGCCTCGCACTGCGGTCTCGACCGAGTCGACAGGCTCGACGGGGAACGAAAGACGCGGCCCGATCTCATCAGCAAACTTGCGCGCCTGCTCTATCCTCCGGCTGGCCACCCGAGCGCGTTTGATGGGACGGACACAAGACATCGCTTCGATGTGAGCGCGAGCCTGCACGCCGGTTCCGAGGATCGCAAGCTCGTTCGCATCTTCGCGCGCAAGCAACCGGGTCGCTACGGCGGAAACCGCGGCCGTGCGAATAGCCGTGATAGCCGAAGCGTTCATAAGCGCAAGCAACTCACCAGTCTCTCCGCTGAAAAGCATCACGCCGCCTTGATGCGAATCCAAACCTCTGGTTGGATTCTCTGGAAAGACACAGACTGCCTTTAGTCCATACCGGGCGCCCTCGCCCCCTCGATACGCAGGCATTAGCGCCAGGACTCCCGCAGCCTGAGGCGGAAATTCAGCCGTCCGGAGCGGCTGGTGGGATTCACCGCGGGCAAGCGCAGCCAGCGCCTCCTCCATCACCTCGATGCACTCGTTCATCGGCAGCAGTTGCTCAACTTCTGAATGATTGAGGACCAGCATCTTCATTTCTCTGCGCCCCTTTGCGCCCTTTGCGCATGTGCGGTGAAGAGTCCTTCACTTTGTTACTCCGCGCTCGGAAGTTTCGATGAAGTTAATCAAGTAATCGATCTCGGCCCAGCCGCTCAGTTCCTTCTTGATTTCAACGACTGCCTGACTGGTGTTGAGCTTCGCGGCAAGCAACAGTCTGAACGCCTGCGAAATGCGCTTGATCTCCTCGGCTGAGAACCCGCTGCGGCGAAGCCCTAACGCGTTCTGCCCGTAACAGCGGGCATGATTTCCAACCGTGCGAGCGTATGGCAACGCGTCCTTGACCACAACCGAGAAAGCGCCGATGAAAGCATGGCGGCCAACCCGACAGAACTGGTGTATTCCGGAATACGCGCCCAGCGTGACGTAGTCTTCCACGAGCACGTGACCGGCCAGAGACGCTCCGTTCGCGAATATCACGTGATCGCCGATACGGCAGTCATGGGCAACGTGAGCCTGGGCCATGAACAGACCGTCCGAGCCGATCTGAGTCAGATTGCCGCCGCCTTCGGTGCCCCGATGAAACGTAGTGAACTCCCGAAAAGTGTTGCGCTCTCCGCATCGCAGCCAGCTTCGCTCGCCGCGATACTTCAGGTCGTGCGGGACCTGTCCGGCGGACACAAATGGGAAGAAGACCGAACCGCTGCCGAACTCCGACGGTCCCTCGATGACGCAGTGACTGGCAACTTGAACCTCGTCGTGCAGGATCACGTCCTCCCCGATGATCGAGTAGGGTCCAATGGAGACGTTTCTGCCAAGCTCGGCCTTCGGGCTGACTATCGCTGTTGGATGAATCGACACTTGCCGGTAGTCTCCTCGGTTACGTCTCAACCGGACTGAAGGCGGCGTGATTGAGTTCGCCGCGCTCGATGACGCTGCGGTCGACAAGCGATGAAGAGATTTGAGCTTCGGCTACGAGTTGCCCATCGACATAGGCTTCACCGCGAAGCTTGATGTAACGCGGCCGCAGCCTGAGCACGGTCAACTCGAGCCGCAATTGATCGCCGGGCACGACCGGCCGGCGAAACTTCGCTCCGTCGATTCCTGTGAAAAAGACCAGCTTTTGGTCGCGGTCGGGTATATTCGCCAGCATCATCACGCCCGCGGTTTGCGCCATCGATTCCACTATGAGCACCCCGGGCATCACCGGGGCCCCCGGAAAGTGGCCCTGAA
>JBGPFL010000651.1:0-3929 GCA_041483295.1 Blastocatellia bacterium
CTCTCGGAGTTGTTTTCGGAGGTCTGAGCCATGTGGGAAAGATAGCGAAAGCTACGCTCAGGAGCAATCTCTTTTTCGGCTTCGCGCACTGGCTCGCTTTGACGTGAGCAATCGCCAATTGGTTGCCGGAGGAGAAATTCGAAATGCGAAATTCGAAGTGCGGAATTTCGCATTTCGCAGTTCGCATTTCGCACTTCCTCGTTCTGTTTATCGCGGCATAAGAAAGTTTTTCTTGACGCGGGGGCTGTCAAAGTGTATTCTGCGGATTCACTGTAGGAACGTGGTGATTTAATACAAATTGCTCCACGTTAAAAATGTGCTAAATCGTTGCGGCAAAGTTTCAAGGACCCTGCGCACGATTTAGCGCGGGGTTTTTCGTTTCTTGCTCTTTACACCAACCATACGTGGCGATTTAAAGGCTACTTGCTCCACGGAAAAAACTGCTAAACAGCCCGGGAAGAATTCGAAAGGCCCCGCGCTAGTTTGGCGCGGGGTCTTTTCCTTTTTCTTGGCCTGATCGTCGCGGCGGCTGGGGGAGCAGATGATTGCGACGAGAGGTCAAGTCATGAGCTTTGTCAAAGGATTGAAGTGCCGGGAGTGCCGGCGGGAGTATCCAAAACAGCCGATCGCCGGATGCGAGGACTGCTTCGGCCCGCTCGAAGTTGAGTACGACTATGACGCTATTTCGCGAGTGCTGACTCGTGAGGTTATCGCATCGCGCGAGAAGAACCTATGGCGTTATCGCGAACTGCTGCCGATCGATGGTGAGCCGATCGTCGGCCGCGCAAGTGGAGGAACCCCGCTCCTGAAGGCCGAGCGCCTGGGTCGGGCGCTTGGCCTCAACAATCTCTACATCAAGAACGACAGCGTCAACTCGCCGACGCTTTCATTCAAGGATCGGGTTACGGCCGTGGCCATCAATAAGGCGCTCGAGTTTGGGCTCAAAGCCGTCGGCTGTGCTTCAACCGGGAACCTCGCGAACTCGGTTGCCGCCAACGCCGCCGCCGCCGGATTGCCTGCCTTCATCCTCATCCCTGACAATCTCGAACAGAGCAAAGTAACGGCAACGTCGATCTACGGCGCACGAGTGATCGCGGTGCGCGGCAACTACGATGCCGTGAATCGCCTCTGCAGCCAGATCGCCGACCGATATCCCTGGGGACTCGTCAATGTGAACCTCCGACCCTTCTACGGCGAAGGCTCGAAGACCTTCGGATACGAGATAGCCGAGCAGCTCGGCTGGCGCGCCCCCGCCGCCGTGGTGGTGCCGATGGCTGGAGGGTCGCTGATCAGCAAGATTCACAAAGGGCTGAAGGAACTCGAGCAACTCGGGCTACTGGAGAACGAAGCAAATACGCGCATATTTGGAGCACAAGCAAGCGGCTGCAATCCCATAGTGGACGCCGTGAAACGAGGCGTCAGCGACATCCGGCCGGTCAAGCCGAATACGATCGCCAAGTCGCTTGCCATCGGCAATCCGGCAGACGGATACCACGCGCGCAACGTGATAGTCGCCAGTGGCGGCTGGGCCGAGGACGTAACCGACGACGAGATCAGAACCGGCATCCGATTGCTGGCCGAGACCGAAGGCATATTCACCGAGACCGCAGGCGGAGTGACAGTCTCGGTCACCAGGAAGCTTGTCGAGCAAGGGCGGATCGATCCCGATGAGTTGACGGTCATCGCGATAACCGGCAACGGTCTCAAGACTCAGGAAGCAGTCGAGCTGGCGCTGCCAACAGTTATTGAACCGCGGCTCGAGGAGTTCGACCGGGCGGTGAGCGGCCACAAAGTGGCAGAAGCGCGAAGCACCCACTAGAAAGAGCATCCGAAGTTAGCATAAGGAGGACGAGCAAATGGCATTGAAGGTGATCATCCCTACCCCATTTCGCAGACTGGTTGGAGACGCGGATGTCGTCGAAGTAGAACCGGGCACAGTGAGGGACTTGATCCACGACCTCGACGACCGATATCCGGGCTTTCGCGCGCGGTTATGTGAGGAGGGCGGTGAGCTGCGCCGATTTCTGAACATCTACATCGACGGCGAAGACATAAGGTTCCTGGATAACCTGGCGACTCGCATTCCCGATGGCGCGGAGGTTTCAATCGTCCCAGCGATCGCCGGCGGGTAACGTTTGCGTAGGGTTTGCACGTTGAGGGACTGGTTCGGCACCGAGCGTTTGAATGCACCACCAATCTCAAGGGGAGTGGTGGTTGGGAAGAGGGATTTATCCCCGCCCATCTGCAGGCCTCAGTGCCAGCGGGGATAAATCCCTCTTCCCTACCTCTATTTTTCTCGGGTTGGTCGGTGTTGCAGATTGAACCGGCTTAGAATGCCAACTTCCGGTCAACAGCCATGTCGTTGCTCGAACATGACAGGTCTATGACGTCAGGCTGAATCTAGCCGCACGTTCCGCTCATAAGGAGAGGCTCAATGATTGATCTTAAAGGCAAGGTTGCAATAATAACGGGCGCTTCGCGTGGAATCGGAGCGGCAACCGCACTCAGGTTCGCTGACGCCGGGGCATCGCTCGTGCTCAACTATTTCAAACACGAGGGCGACGCCGAGCGCGTTGCACAGGAGGCGCGCAAGCGAGGCGTGCGAGCGATCACCATCTGCGCGGATGTCTCCCGATTCGAAGATGTCCGCGCGCTGTTTGAGCAGACCCTCGCCGAATTCGGCCGCTTTGACATACTCATCGCCAACGCGGGCATATGGACAGGCGGAGCCATCGAAGACCTCGACGAGAAGACCTGGCAAGAGACGATCGAGATCAACCTGAAAGGCGTGTATGCCTGTTGTCATTTTGCCGCGCCGCACTTGAAGCGGCAGCGCTCCGGCGCCATCATCACCGTATCGTCAACAGCGGGTCAGCGAGGAGAGGCTCTTCATTCGCACTATGCGGCGTCCAAGGGCGGCATAATCTCGCTTACTAAATCGCTGGCGAGCGAGCTTGGGCCTTACGGCGTGACTGTGAACTCAGTCGCGCCGGGCTGGGTAGACACCGACATGTCGGCTGAGCCGCTGCACGACCAACGAGAGATCCCCGGCATCCTTGGCGGCATTCCGCTTCGTCGCATCGCTACTGCCGACGACATCGCCGGGCCGATCCTGTTCCTCGCTTCGGACCTGGCGCGCCACATAACAGGCGAAGTGCTGAACGTGAATGGGGGCTCGGTGCTTTGCGGATGACGAGCAGTAGGCAGTAGGCAGTAGACAGTAGGCAGTAGGCGGTAGGCAGTATTGCCTGGATGCTCAAGGTAGCCTATTGACCGTTCCCTACATCGAGTGCGTTATGCCAATGCCTAATGCCTGCTGCGCTTGCCTACTGACTTCTGACTTCTGACGTCCGCCTACTGCCTACTGCCTACTACTATTTGAGAAAGCCTATCTGCCGTGCTATGGTTAGGGTTCACCAAGTCTCAGCCCGGTCACACCGCACTAGACCTTAGATCAACGTGAGGAATTCCAGGTGAGCAGCATCGGCAGAGCTCGCGAAGCTCTCCAAGAGTACTTCGGATTCACTGACTTTCGGGAGGGCCAGGCAGAGGTCATCGACTCCGTCCTGGAGGGCCACGACTCTGTCGCCGTGATGCCTACGGGCGGGGGCAAGTCCCTCTGCTATCAGTTGCCGGCATTGATGCTCGAAGGCGTAACCCTCGTCATCTCACCCCTGATCGCTTTGATGAAAGACCAGGTCGATGCGCTCGCGACTCGCGGTATTCCGACGACGTTTATCAACAGCTCCCTGAGCTACGGCGAGACCAACCGGCGGCTGAGCGAGATGAGGCGCGGCATGTACAAGCTCGTCTATGTCGCTCCGGAGCGATTCCGCAGCGCGGCGTTCGAAGATTCGATTTCAGAGTTACAGGTCAAACTCCTCGCCGTTGATGAAGCGCACTGCATCTCACACTGGGGTCACGATTTC
>JBGPFL010000652.1:0-3928 GCA_041483295.1 Blastocatellia bacterium
CCAACCGGCGAGACCGTATTCCAGCGCGAGCGCATGTTGCACGTCGCGCAGACCGGGCTGGGCAGGAGCAGCGGGATAAGCTCGCTCGAGGCGAGCACGAGCTTCTGCGTCGTTCGCTCGAAGCGCTTTGAGCCAACGCTTCGCTGAATTCTTAAGGTTCTCGAGAGTGCTCTTGGGCGTGAGTTGTTTGGGCATGGAAACCTTCCTTCCGTTGATTGCCTGGCGTCCGCTGAATACAGGCTGAAAGAAGGTTCGGCGATCGTCGCTGCGAACCGATTGGGTAGGAGTAGTCTCCCTTGCCGCGGACAGGAGGCGCCCCAATGCACGCTGGGCGAAGTCTTGCGCAAAACGGCTCGAGCTGTCAACCGCGCTCGCGCAGTCATCGTCTATGCCAGCAAATGAAATCGCATAAACGCCAGTATCTGTCTGATAATCTCGCGAGAGGTCTCGCTATCATGCATTACGTCAAACGCGTGAGGAGCGGTTGCGTGGTTCGTCAAGGTAATGGGCAGATTGCAAGTCAACGCCTTGGCCACGAAGCGGTCAAGCGTTTCGTTCAGGTGAGGCGTTTCGTCTTGACCTGCTCTCGCTATGAACAGGGGCATATCCCGTGGAAGATCATTGACTGATCTCCCGGCGCACGGATTGACGAACCCAAACCTCTTCGCCGACTCAGCCGTACTGGTGTAGGCTTCAAGGTCCAACATCACCCCATAGCACAGGACAGCACACTTAAGATATTGCCGATCTTCGTGCATCAGAACCGATAATGCGTTCGGAACATTGCCGGAGCATGCCCATACGCCAATCCTGTTCTCGTCAATTCCTAAAGAAGCTGCGTTCTCCCTGACATATTGAAGCAACGCGTGTATGTCACCTGCTGGCTCTCTAGCGGAATAGGTGATTGCCACCATCCCGGAGCCAGCCGTCAATTGCCCCCACGAGATGTACGATCCCATTTCTTTGAGCTTGCAACCGAGCATCTTTTGAAATCCCAAATCAGAATAACCAGACACGAAGACGACAGCGGGCGTCCGCGCCCCACTCTTCCCGTCAGGTGGATAGTAAAGGTCCGTTGTCAGATCGCCTTGATCGGTCGCTCGGTATTCAATGTCTCGCCGGATTGTCACAGCATCCATGCCAAGTATTTGGTAGACGACCCGTTTTTTCGTTATGTCATCGTGCGGAGTCTCGTGGCTCATGCATGTCGCTCCTTTGCCGCCCAGCTTGAACCATGCGCCCTGCAGAATTTCAACAAGCTTCCTTTATCTCATTTCCGCGTAGCCGCGAGGACGCTGCGAACGAGAAGATCATCGGACATGATGCACTCCTTTTGTTAGTTGTTAGCGGTTCAGTGCGTGATCCATGATGCGTGAAACGGATCACGCACCACAGATCACGCATCACGCATCACGGATCACGCATCACTCCTCTTCCGACTGTTTACTGAGGACGGTGCGCATCGTTGCGAGCGGCGGTGCGAAGAGCGACAGTTGGTCGGGAGCGCGAGCACGGTCTCCTTGCCCAGCTCCCACAGGTGGCCGACGTGCCGTCCGAGCCGCCGCGTCGCGCCCTGCAACACCGCCGCTCTCAGCGTCTTGCCATCGTCGGCGGACACCAGGTACCGCAACGTACCTGGCCCGTCGAGCTCGCGATAACTGACTCGCGCTCCCGCCTTCGTGCTTCGCGCTTCGGCGGGCAGACCTTCATCATGCTCGAGTCGCGAGCCGAAGTGCCGCAGATCGTCGAGTCGATCGAGCAGCAGCCACGGTCGGAACCGCGCCTCCTCGCACACCAGCTCGCCCGTCTCCGCGATCCTGCGCCACACGATCGCCCGTCCGTCACCCTCCGCCCACACCGACACGATCCCCGGTGTCGGATCCCAGCCCCACAGCCATTCGTCTTCGGCCGAGCGACCGGCTTCGCATGCGACCACGGAGTTGCCGATCCCGTGTTCGTCCATTACTGCTACCGCGCGCCCGTCTGTCGCAGATCGGTTTCGATCTCGGCGTGGCCCCTCTTTCGCGGGTACGCCAGCCGCGTCGCCCATGGAGCAGGTGATTTGTTCGGATCGGCGCCCCGATCCCTTCGGGGATCCACCTCATGCGCCATGTCGCGCGGCAGCGTCGTGTGGTGACAGTTCATAGATTCGTAACTCATGCCGCTGAAACCCCCGCCACCCACCGCGTGCCGTCGCGCGCGATGTCCGCTGGTATCTCGTGCCCGCCATCGAATTCGCGGAACGTGACGTCGTAGCCGCGCTTCTGCAATCCGGCGACAATCAGCCGGCTGCAGCGGTCGATCGGAAGAATCGGGTCGTCCGTACCATGCGAGATGAAGAACCGCGGTGTGCCGTGAGGTGTACCCTCGACCACGAAGCCCGGCGAGAATGCGACCACC
The DNA here is from genome assembly GCA_041483295.1 of Blastocatellia bacterium. GTDB lineage: Bacteria > Acidobacteriota > Blastocatellia > UBA7656 > UBA7656 > DASYSA01. The sequence goes on from JBGPFL010000652.1 coordinate 2,401, forward strand.
TGACTGAACAGGTCGCCATTGATCAATCCAAGCGAGAGAGCATAGGTGGCGCCGTCGGAGAACCCGCCTACTGCGATGCGCGCCGGGTCGACCGCCACCGCATCGAACACGAGTTCAAGAGAACGGTTCACGAACGCCACATCACGTCCGAAACTGCCGCGAATGGCGTCCCAGCTCGAGCCGCGTGAGTCGGGCGCGAGCACTGCGACTCCAGTGTCATCAGGAGCCGAGCCCAGTCGCTGAAGCACGCTTTCGGCGTTCTCCCCGGCGCCATGGAACAGGACAAGCAGCGGGAGAGGATTCCTGGTTGGCGTGGCCGGCAGATGTAGTATCGCGTCGCGCGTGCGGTCCAGCCCGAGCGCTCTCTCTCCCCTGGCGGAGGTTTCGACGTTGGCGCGCGGACGTGCCGTGAGCCTCCCGTCATCTGCTTGTCGAGGCTCGCTCGCACGGCGGCAAGCACCACCGAGCGCGAATGATGCGAGGGCACCGCCGATTGTCGCACCAAAGCGGCGCCGAGTGATGTGCCCATTCATCTTACTATTCCCGAATGACACCGGCGTCTCCGATAAAACGACTCGTTTCCGTGAGCGTTGTTGGAGGTTGTTCGAACCACTGTAAGAAGTACCGAACTGCCGTCGCTGCCTTGTGAGACACGTCAACGACCTCGTGATAAGACCGCCTTCGCATGATCTCAAACTCTTCCCGAATCACGGCGCAGCATAAAGTGCCGAAGGCCAGAACAATACGGTCGCCGTACTCCGCGAGTAGTTTCTTCGTACCGCGCCGGCTGGATTCAGCCCGGCTGTAGCTCGTGTCAGTTAACCTTGAGTCCTCGGGCGCCAATTGGAAAGAACTGCGCCAAAGCGAGCGTATCCTACGCCGGTTTCAACCTGGCGAGCAAGCGGGCAAGGCGGCATACTTTGTTCTCGATTGCAGGTCCGACGAAGGTGTTTTGCCGCTTGTTTCGGCGGCAGGGTTGCGTTGAAGAACATCTCCTGAGTTCCGCACTACTGAGGCACTGGGGAGACTCTCAGAGCTATCGGAGCAGTCAGGGCAACCGGATTGACAAAGTTCGAATGCGATAAGTAGAATGCTGGATCTCAAGGGCCGTTAGCTCAGTTGGTAGAGCAGCTGACTCTTAATCAGCGGGTCGCAGGTTCGAGCCCTGCACGGCTCATCAGATGAATCAACAATTTACAAGCCGCCGAGAGGCGGCTTTATTGTTAGCTACACATTCAGCTACACATTGAAATGAGCTGAGAGCGCGTTGGTTTGAGCATGACGATAGGGATCATGTAGGGCTTTCAAGATATTTTTCCGATCTACGCCGAAGCCTCGAGAATGCTCGGAGTGATGCGGCGACACTGGCGTCATTAGAAATCGTTCGGGCCGTCGACGGCCATCCGAAGCCGCCGCCCCGAAGACTCTTCATCGAAGCGGAAACCATCACTGCGCACCGGAGAGTCGCGACCAAATGACGGTCGGTTCAAACGACTAGGATGAATTAGATGTGTCTCAGGTGCCCCAC
>JBGPFL010000653.1:0-3927 GCA_041483295.1 Blastocatellia bacterium
AACAGGGGCCCGCGTAGTCGCCAGGGATGAACAACAGAATGCATACCATTATGAACAGCTCTACGCTGATGAGCATCATCCCGATGCTCATGCCGGCCTTCAAAGGGATCCTGTAGATGGGATAGGGCTTGCCTTCGAGGCTGGCGAAGGCGGTTCGCGAGTTGGCGAAAGTGTTGACCCGGATGCCGAACCAGGCGACGCCGTAGCTGCCCGCTATGCCAACCAGGCTGAAGGCCAGAATGATGATCACTCGGACAGCTTCGAATTTCTGGAGCACGCCGAAGTAGAGCACGATGATTGTGCCGATGAAGACTTCGAGCATCAGGATGAACTTGCCCTGAGTGACAAGGTAAGTTTTGCAGGTTTAGTAGATAAGCTCCGAGATCTCGAGCATGGCCCTGTGCACGGGCATCTTCTTCAGCTGTGTATAGATTGCAAGCCCGAACATCAGGCCGAAAAAGCAGACGATGAGTCCCAACAGCAGCAGTGAGTGGCCGTCCAAACCCAAAAACTTCACCTGCGACAGGTCAGGCAGCTTGAGGTTTGCCTCGCCGCCCGGCTCATGCGCGGGAGCGGCCGCCTGCGCAAGTGCGGGCCCGACGTTGAGCACCACGACCGCCAGCATGGCTGACGCCACCGCCAGCGCCCGACGCACGTTGCGACGCCCGAGAGATCTCGCGGCGGCTTCTTTGATTCCGGCTAAGACAGATTGCGCCTCATACGAATGGGCTCCGTCGTTGAGCGCCCCACGCGTCCGCCAAAGTGTCGGCAACAGGATGCTGATTGCCACAATCAGTGAGATTTCCATATTTGCTTATTATCGCTCCTTACTTATCTAAGTAGTCATCAGAGTAGATGCAACTTCACGGCAGATGCGCAAAGAACGCGGATGCGCAGAGTGATTCGATCGAAGACTTCTCAGGTCCGCTGGGTATCGCCGATGAAAAAGAACCCTGGTCTACAACAACGCCTGCGAAGCCAAGCCAGGTAAGCCCAGCACACCGGCATCGAGCGGATTCGCTATTAGCTCCATCGTTGAGGGCTGCCCAGTCTACTTTGGATCCTCGGTCCTGAGCCGTGGCGGGACCCACCGAACGCGCTGCCACCCAGATAGACGCGCATTGGGCGGTCACGGCAAAGAGAGCGTTATAGCATATTGCTAAGATAATCGGCAAGTACGGGGCCTCTAGTCTAATCGCGATAAGCAACCATTGACGGTCGATAAGCTATGTTGATGTGCGCAGCAGACGTCACCGGTGTGATTAGAAATGGGACGAAGAAACTGAAGGAGCGGAACCACGAATTACACGAATCTACACGAACTATTCGTGATCATTCGTGTAGTTCGTGTAATTCGTGGTTCCGTCCCTTCAGGCCATTGTCGAAGTTAGTCCCACGTTCAACGCCACCTTGACGCGCTTCCACTGCATTCGCCTTCTTGCTTGTTCGACCGAGTATGGTTATTGTTTGTCGCTGCTCGCCGGAGCGTGGATGCCCGTATTGACGAGCCCGCTGAGACGTGAGGTATCTGAAATGATCCTCTTTGTGATTATCGCGATAGTCGTGCTGGCAGTCATCGTTGTTGGGTTTCTGGCGGGCTCAATGATGTGGCTGGTTAAGTCACGCTACAAGAACAAGCAGCTTGATGAGCCGGTCCTGGATTCAAGGCTGACTGACACGTCGAAGGTCGGGACGTGCGCCAGTTGCGGGAAGCGGCGCATTCTCGTGAAGCATGATGATTCGCTGTGCGCGTTTTGCTATAGCTCGTTCCGCACCAAGAAGGCTTGAGAATAAAACGGCTGAAGTATTCAAATGAGCTCGTGAATCAGCAGCAGGTCGCTCAGCAGCGCATAAGCAGTCTGCTCAATCCCCGGATCAATCTCAAAGATCGCAAGCTCCCCCATCAGGTCGGTCCGCAATACGAGCACGTTTGACCTGCCCTTTGCCGCTCCAAGCGGGCTTGAGGCCGGAACCGTCTCAGGCGCCACGCTGAGCTTCACTCCATCTGCAGAAACAGAGGCCCGCGCCACGAGGCGTATCGCGCAGTCCTTCTCGGCGGCCGACTTCAAATGCCTGGGCGTGATACCACGAATGCCGCGCCTGTCGACTTGAGCAGGGCGGGTGTCCGCTCTCATCAACACGTTCGCCAACGCGACAGCTTTGACGGCGGCGTCCCAGCCGTCGATGTCGTAGTCGGCGTTGGCTTCGGCTATGCCCAGGCGCTGCGCCTCGGCCATGCACTCGTCGAAGGAGCGGCCCAACTCCATTCCACTCAGGATGTGATTCGTCGTGCTGTTGAGAACACCCTCAAAGCCGACTACCTTCACCGCGGGTAAACAATGCTCCACCATGTTGAAGACGGGCGTACCATCCATAACGGCGCCCTCGAAGCGAAAGCTCACGCCACGCTGCGCGGCCAACTCTTGCAATTCGCGATAAGCGAACGCGAGCGGGCCTTTGTTGGCCGTGACGACGTTGATGCCTCGATCGAGCGCCGAGCGAATATAGCTGATCGCGGGTTCAGCATCTACTGGATTAAGGGGCGTCGTCTCGAAGATAACGTCGGCTTCGCAGCTGTCGATCAGGCTTGCGGCGTCACCAGCCTCGATTGTCCCGGGCAGCTCTAACAGACTGCCACCCTTCTGGCACACGTCCGCTGCGTCGTTGAGGTCGATGCCGCCCGGGCCAGAGACTACGCAGCCGTGATTGGCAGTAGCGATCGCGGTGGTCCGCCATCGCAGCCAGAACTCGCCCGCGAGGCGTGGTCCACTCGAGTGCAGCATTCGCGCAAAGGCTCGGGCCACATTGCCAAACCCTACAAACGCGAATCGCAGCTCCATATCAAACGACCGCCTGGGCAGATCGCAGGCCCGAGATGCAGTCTGAGATCAACGCGAGTCCCTCGCGGAGATAGGTCGCATTCGACCCGAAGCCGATGCGGAGATACCGGTCCATGAAAAAGTGATCGCCCGGCACGATCAGCACGCTCTTCTCTTGCCTCAGTCTGTCGACCAGCTCGATCGAGTTCATATGGAGGTTGTAGCGCAGGTAGGCGATCGCGCCCGCTTTGGGGTCTACGAGCGAGAAGAGCTTGCCGTGGCGGCCGATCCACTCGAGAAGGACGGGATAGTTGTCGTTCATGATCTTTCGCGTGCGCGCAATCAGCCTCTCCCGATTCTCGGGAAGAAGCGCAACGCGAGCCAAAAGGTCGCTTGCCGAGCTCGGGCCGATGGTCGTGTAGTCGTGGTAAGACCACGCAGTAGCCGCGAGCTCCGGGGTGGAGACGATCCAACCGATTCTGAGTCCGGGAAGTCCGTACGCCTTCGAGAGCCCGCTGGTAATTATCACTTTATCGTACCTGCCCCAGAAGCTCGGGGTCGTGTCTCCGTCGAGTTCGGCGCCGCGATAGACCTCATCGGCGAGAATCCATGCGTCGACACGTGCGGCAGCTTCAACGATTCGGGACATTTCGCTCTCGGTTAGAACGGCGCCGGTCGGGTTATTGGGATTGCAGATCGCTATCAGTTTAGTCTTTGACGACAGCGCCGTCTCCAGCTGGTCGAGATCGGGCGCCCAGTTGAGCTCTTCGACGAGATTGAATGACTTGACCTGCGCGCCAAATCCTCGCAGAAGTCCCCAGAGCTGCATGTAGTTGGGCGCCATCATCACCGCCTCATCGCCCGGCTCCGTGAGCAGCCAGCTAACCAGAAAGTTGGCTTCCGATGTTCCGTTGGTGACCATGACATTGGACTGGGTGGCGCCAGGATACATCGAGGCTATCAAGCTTCGAAGCTCGGGAGTGCCGTTAGACTGGCCATATCCAAGCTCGACGTCGAGCAGCGCCTCGCGGTCTGATGCTCCCGGTATCAGCTCGCCGATCGTCACGGGATGCACGCCGCTCTCTGAGAGGTTGTAGTTGACGATGTT
>JBGPFL010000654.1:0-3914 GCA_041483295.1 Blastocatellia bacterium
ACCCCTGGACCTGAAAGCAAACGAGCGGGAAGCCGGCGTCGGCGGCTTGACCTCACTATACCTTGGCGAGTTCATGCGGCAGATGGGAAATCCGCGAAAGCCCGGTTGGCCGCCGGAGAGCCTCCGCGCAATCGACGCTCTCTCACTCAAGCAGCTGCTCCGTGATCAGGGCGCGAGCGAGAGTGCCATCGACATCATCGAAGCGTCATCGCTCGGACTTTTAGGGTTCGGTCTCGATTCGTTTTCGGGCCTCGATGGCGCGCTCACCGAAGCGATTTCGACCGGGGCCATTTTCTATGAAATAGTTGGCGGCAACGACCAGTTGGCCCAGGCGCTCAAGAAGAGAGTCAAGAAGCAGTTCAAGAAGAAATGTATCGTGAGCCGCATCGAACAGAACGCGACTGGCGTGACCATCACCTACACGAGCGACGGCGAGGTTCAGACGATCACGGCCGACCGCGCGGTCTGCACGCTTCCGTTTACAGTGCTGAAAGACATCGAGGTATTTCCCGCGTTCTCTGCGGGGAAGCGGCGCGCGATTCGCGAGCTCAAGCTCACGCCGGTTACGCGGACGTTCATGGAGTTCAGATCGAGGGTGTGGGAGCAGGACCGGCTGGATGGCTACGGCATCACCGACCTCGAGATTCAGAACACCTACTCGCCGACGCTGACCCAAGCCGGCACCCGAGGGCTGTTGGCTTCCTACGCCGCTGGACAGAGGGCGCTCGACCTTGGGGCCTTGAGTGAAGACAGCCGCCAATCGCGAGTGCTTCGCCAAAGCGGAGACCTGTTCGGTGGACTGAACGCTCAGTATGACGGCGGGACGAGTCAGGTCTGGCATGAAGACGAATTCGCGCGGGGAGCTTACACCTACTTTGAGCCCGGGCAGCTAACCACCCTGCTTCCCGAGGCGCAACGCGCGGAAGGCCGCATACACTTTGCGGGTGAGCACACCTCGGCGTGGCACGGATGGATGAACGGAGCGCTGGAGTCGGGCAACCGCGCCGCCGATGAAGTGAACAAGGCCGAGGCAGCCGAAGCTGTGGCTATCAGATCTCAAGGCGAGCCGCACATCTGGTCCTTCGTCGACTAATCAACTCCAGCTCACCCTACGATCGATTAATCCAGGCACACGCGTCTTGGGTTCGGCGTCTTCGCCCACAAACCGTCGTCAATCAATCCTCATTCAATTTGTGGCCGGGTGACCAGGCAACTCGCGAGATGATAGAATTCCTTTCGCGACCGCCGGGGCAAAATTGAGGAAATCATGGATTACAAAGAGAACGTTCTCGGGCTCATCGGGAATACTCCTCTGGTCAGGCTCAACAAACTGGCTAAGGGAATCGACGCGCTGGTGCTCGCCAAGATGGAGTCGCTGAATCCGGGTGGCTCAGTCAAAGACCGGATCGGTATCTCGATGATCGACGCCGCCGAGCGCGACGGCCGGCTCAACCCCGGTGGAACCGTCGTCGAAGCGACCAGCGGAAACACCGGCATCGGTCTGGCTCTCACTTGCGCGGTGCGCGGCTACAAGGCCGTTTTCGTGATGACCGACAAGTGTTCGGTCGAGAAGGTCCGCTATCTGAAGGCGCTGGGCTCGGACGTCGTCGTAGTCCCTGTTGCAGCAAAGCCCGATTCGCCCGACCACTACGTCAACACCGCCCGGCGCATAGCGAAGGAGACGCCCAACTCGCTGTTCGTGTTCCAGTACAGCAATCCGGCGAATCCCGAGGCCCATTACCTGACTACCGGGCCCGAGATATGGGAACAGACCGAAGGCCGCGTCACTCATTTCGTCTCAGGAATCGGCACCGGCGGCACAATCAGCGGCGCAGGCCGCTATCTGAAAGAGAAGGACCCCAGGATTCGAATCATCGGAGCGGACCCATACGGTTCGGTCTTCAAGATGTACAAGGAGACCGGCAAGCTCATGCAGGCAACGCCGTATCTCGTCGAAGGCATTGGCCAGGAGCTCATTCCTGAAAACGTCCACATGAAGTACATCGACGAAATCATAAACGTGACCGATCGCGATTCGTTTCAGGTTGCGCGGAGACTCGGGCGCGAAGAAGGCATTTTCTGCGGCGGTTCGACCGGCACCATAGCCTGGGCGGCTCTGCAGGCAGCCCGCGATCTCAGCAAAGATCACGTCGTCGTGTTCATAGTCTGCGACACCGGCGAGCGCTACTTGTCCAAGTTCCACTCCGATGAGTGGCTGAAGGAGAAGCGCCTGCTTGGAGTCGAGAAGATGACTATCGGCTTGTTGAGCCAGGTCAAGCAGGATGACTCGACGCCGCGACTCGTGTCGGTCGGTCCGAACCATCGGGTCGGGGAGGCCCTGCAGATGATGAACTCATTTGGACTGTCGCAGCTTCCGGTGCTTGACGAAGGCAAGTCGGTAGGCTCGATACGCGAAGGGCGGTTGATGTCCAAGCTGTTCGACAATCGCGAACTGGCACAGGCCCCGGTATCTGAATTGATGGACAAAGGCTTTCCGGTTGTGAGCGAGGACGTGGGAGTCGAGGCGGCTGCCAAGTATCTCAAGACCTCGCCGGCGATCCTGGTTGAAGAGTACGGCCGCATCGTCGGAATAGTGACTCGTTACGACGTGCTCGATGTGCAAGGATAGCCGTCGAGCTTCAACACGACCTGAACGCCAGCAGAACGCCCAGCATGCAGAGTACGATGAGCGCGCCTATCTGTTGAGAGCGGGAAAACCGCATGAGGTCTGAAAGGTAAAATGGAAGAGGAACGAAGGGAAGCCTTGTCGCCGGCTCTTTCCAGTCATCCGCTCACCCGTTCTTATCTCTTCGCGGCGTAGTTGCAGATGTAGTTGACCAGGGTTCGTATCGCGACTCCGGTCGGTCCCTTCGACTGGTGTGGCTTGCGATCGTTTTCCCAGGCAGTGCCTGCGATGTCCAGATGCACCCACGGCGTCTCTTCGGCGAACTCCCGCAGGAAGTAGGCCGCGGTTATCGTGCCCCCGTAGCGTCCCGCCGAGTTCTTGATGTCCGCGATGTCGCTCTTGATCATCTCGCGGTACTCCTGATCCATCGGCAACTGCCACAGACGCTCGCCAACTTCGCGGCCCGCTTTGCGCATTTCGTCTATGAAACCCTGGTCGTTCCCCAGTATCGCAACGTTGATTGAGCCGAGCGCGATCGCGCAGGCGCCCGTGAGTGTAGCCAGGTCGATAATCCGAGTCGCCCCGAGCCTTCGAGCATAGCTGATGGCATCGGCCAGAATCAGACGGCCTTCGGCGTCGGTATTGACCACCTCTATGGTCTTGCCGCTCATCGCGCGGAGCACATCGCCCGGCTTATATGCGCGTCCTGACGGCATGTTCTCGACGGTCGGCATCAGGCCTATCAGATTAATGCGCGGCTTGAGCTGCGCGATGACCTGCATGGTGGCGAGAGTCGCCGCTGCGCCCGACATATCGTACTTCATCTTCTCCATGCCTTCTGAAGGCTTGATGGAGATCCCGCCTGAGTCAAAGGTGACGCCCTTGCCTACGACTGCGAGCACGTCGGCGTCGTTGCCCATCGGCTCGGTCCCCTCGGGCGTGTATCGGAGGACTATGAGCTTGGCGGGCTCGTCCGAGCCTCGGGACACTCCAAGCAACGCACCCATCCCGAGTTCTTTCATTCGCGCTTCGTCCAATACGTCGATCTCGAGACCGAAGCGACTGGCCGTCTCGCGAGATCGCTCTGCCAGTTCGGTAGGCGTTAGATTCGAGCTTGGCTCATTCGAAAGCTCTCGCGCGAGGTTGACCGCTTCTCCGATGATGCGGCCCCGCTCGACGCCGCGGGCCAGCATGTCGTTGAATTCGGGCGAGGGGCCCGCCAATATCAACTCGTCCATGTGGCGCTCTTCTTTGCTCTCGGTCTTGTACATGTCGGGCTCGAACAACC
>JBGPFL010000655.1:0-3914 GCA_041483295.1 Blastocatellia bacterium
ACCTGAGTGTGGATGGTAAACGCGAAGTCGATAGGGGTAGCGCCCCGCGGCAGCTCGATGACCTTGCCCTTGGGAGTGAAGCAGTAGACCTCTTTAGGGTAGAGGTCGAGCTTGAGGGAATCGAGGAACTCGCGCGAGTCCCCCACCTCCTGCTGCCATTCGACCAGCCGCTTGAGCCAGACGAAGGCCTCATCCTCATCTGTGTGAGTGCCGCGCCGGCCTTCCTTGTACTTCCAGTGCGCGGCGATTCCTTCCTCCGCGACACGGTTCATATCATCGGTGCGAATCTGCACCTCGAACGGCTGGCCGCCTTCGCCGACCACGGAGGTGTGCAGCGATTGGTAGAAATTCTCGCGCGGTATGGCGATCCAGTCTTTGAAGCGGCCCGGGATGGGCTTCCATGCAGTATGGATTACGCCAAGCGCGGCATAACAGTCCTTGACCGATTCGGTGATAATGCGAACGGCCACCAGGTCGTAGACCTGATCGATAGTGACGCGCTGGCGCCGGATCTTCTGGTAGATCGAATAGAGTCGCTTGATTCGCTGCTCGAGATGGACCACGTGAATACCTGACTCACCCATCATGTCGAGCATGCGCTGCCTGAGATCGACAAGAAATGCTTCCAGACGTTGGCGCCGGGTTTCCACCAACTCCTTCAGTTTCACGTACTCTTCGGGCTCGAGGTATTTGAAAGCGAGGTCTTCCAACTCGCCGCGCACGCGACTCATCCCAAGCCGGTGCGCAATGGGCGCGTAGACGTCCACGGTCTCCTGGGCGATGCGGCGGCGCTTCTCGCCGGGCAGGTACTCGAGCGTGCGCATATTGTGGAGCCTGTCGGCCAGCTTGATCAACACCACTCGCACGTCGTCCACCATCGCCAGCAGCATTTTCCGCGTGTTCAGGGCCTGGCGTTCCTCTTGTGAGGCGTGGTCGAGCTTGGAGATTTTGGTCAGCCCATCCACCAGGTGGGCGATCTCGGGGCCGAAGTATTCCTCGATGGTGGCGAGCGACGTATTCGTATCTTCGACGATGTCGTGCAGAAGTCCGGTCGCGACGCAGACCGGGTCCAGATTGAGTTCGGCCAGAATGTTTGCAACCTCGAGCGGGTGGACCAGGTATGGCTCGCCCGATTTTCGGATCTGACCCCGATGCTCGCGCGCAGAGAAGAGATAGGCGCGGCGAAGCAGGTCCTCATCGGCGCCGGGGTGGTTCTTTCGAACCCTTTCCACTATGCTCTCGAAGCGAATCATAAGTTAGACGGCGCCCCGCTACGCTCAAGGTCACGCTCAAGGTTAGGCTCAAAGCCTGGTGCCGTAGGAGATCTCCATAAATCAAAAAGGGTGACAGTCTGAAGACCGTCACCCGAAGATTCTAGCACAATGAATAAGATCTAGTTCACTTTGGAGCGCTGGGCTGCGCACCGGGCTCTCCCTGAGTGGAAGCTTGCTGCTGCTTCTGAAGCTCCAGGTACCTGTCCTGGGCTTGCCCCGCCTTTGCGAGAAATTCCTTCTTCTTCGCTGTGTTGGGGTCGGTATACATGTCCTGCAGATAAGCCAGCTTCTCGTAGTAGTAGGCATTAGCGTAGTCAGGCTTTACTGACAGTGCTTGCTGCAAATGTTCGTGTGCTTTCTGGGCCAGCGGCTTCACCTTTTCCGCAACCTCGGGTGGGACAGACTGGAGGTGGGTGACCCACGAGCCGTCGAGCTTGTATGCCTTCTTCCAGTATTCAACGCCCAGTGTGTAATGCACGTCGGCCTTGGTCTGAGCTGTTGCCGAAGGCATATCTGCGCGCTTGAGCAGAGTGTCCCGGCGAGTCTGTTCGTACTGCTCGCTCTTGTCAGGCACCAGTAGGGCCAGGTCTTCGTAGACTTTTGCCTTGAAGGCCAGAGCCTGGTCGATCGCCTCCCCGTTGTTCGGGTTCTGTTTAACGATATTGTCGTATGCCGAGATCGTCTTGAGGCCGAGGTTCTCCTCCTGACCCTGGTCAAAGCGGGCGCTCAGGGCGCGCGCATAGAAGAGCTGAGCGTTGGTGTTATCGGGCCTCAACTCGAGCGCATACTCGAACTTCTTCTGGGCTATGTCAAACCTACCCTGGTTAAACGCGCGGACTCCGTCGTTGAGACTATCCTTGGCGCGCAGGCTGTTGATTATCCCACAACCGGGCGTTGCCATAACCAAGGCCAGCAGCGCCACAATGATTGTAAGGTTCTGTGTTCTCTTCACGGTGCAACCCTCCAATACCTTACTATTCCAGGAAATCGATCTGAAGGCCGATCGGCTGTGCTCCCGCCCCTTTGAGCACATCTATTACGTACACAATATCCCCGTAGTATTTGTCCTTCGGAGCTTTGAGGAAAACAGCCTTGTTCGGGCGCTGTTCGAGCAGATCCTTCAACGTCAGGGCGAGTTCCTGCAGAGACATCGGCTTGCTGTTGAGTTCCACGGTCTGGTCCAGGCCAATCCCTGTCTTTTTTACGTCGACCATGAGCAGGTCTGAAGGCGGCGTGGGAGCGTCCTTGCTGTCCTGGGGCTTCTGCGGAATCTGTGATTCGAATTTCGCTTCCTTCTGGGGCTGTATCACCATGAAGATGATAAGCAGCACCAGGAGGACGTCGATTAGCGGCGTTACGTTGATATTGGGCGGCGCCAGGTTGACCTTCCGACTCGGAATAATCTCGTCAGCTTCTCCGTGTGCCATGTGATATCAAGCTGCCGGTCGTCCGGCAACATCCTCCTTGGTTGAAGATATGTACGGGCGCTTGGAGCACCCGCCGCTCTACGACGTGGCCGGTGCTCACTGCGTCGGTGCGCCTGGCTCCTTCTCTTTCTCAGCAACCAGTCCGATCCGCTCGTAGCCGGCTTCTCGAATCGAGTCGATTACGTTGACCACCGTGCCGTACTTCACCAGCTTGTCGCTCTTGACGTATACGACCTGCTCAGCAGGAGGCTTGTCCTTAAGCATGTTTCCGATCTTCTTCGCCAGATCGTCTCTGGTCACCGGGTCACGGCCGAAGAATATCTTGTCGTCGGGCGTTATTGAGACGACCGCCGAAGTATCCTTAATGATATTGGGGTCCGGGTCCGGGTATTTGGATTTCGGCAGCGTGACGCTGACGCCCGTTTGCAACAACGGTGCTACGACCATAAAGATGATCAACAGCACCAGCATCACGTCCACCATCGGTGTGACATTGATATCGGAGACGTAGCCACCTTCGTTGCCTCCTACTGCCATTGACATGATTTCACCTCTCGCTGCCGCGCTTCTTGATGAAGTAGTCGATCAGTTCAGACGAGGAGTTATCCATCTCGATCGTGAACGCCTCGACCTTGTTCTGGAAGATGTTGAACGCCCACACCGCCGGGATGGCGACCAGCAGTCCGAAAGCCGTTTCGACCAGCGCCTCGGAGATGCCGCCGGCGACCGCCGAAATGCCGGTGCCTTCGGCCGACTTCATGCCCTGGAACGAGTTAATGATCCCGATGACGGTTCCCAGCAATCCGACGAACGGGGCCGTCGAGCCGATGGTTGCCAGTCCCGAGAGGCCGCGCTTGAGTTCGGCCGTCTTGAGTGCCGTTGAACGCTGCAGCGCTCGGCGGGCCGCGTCCATTGTGGTGCCTGAGATGTCGGCTCCGGCCTGGTGAGCCTGAAACTCCTGAAGCCCTGCGTTGACTACCATCGCCAGATGCGACTTCTTATGGCGGTCGGAAATCGCGATCGCTTCGTCGATACGGTTCTCGCGAAGAGCCGCGGCAACCTTCGGCGCAAACTGCCGTGATTGGTTCTTGGCGGCATTGAAGGTGAGCCAGCGCTCGACCATGACCGCGATCGAGTACATGCTCATGATGGCCAGCACGATTGCGACGACTCTGGCAGGCCATCCCATTCTCTGAATCATGCCCCAAAGAGT
>JBGPFL010000656.1:0-3913 GCA_041483295.1 Blastocatellia bacterium
ATACGGCCTCGCAGTGACTGATCGGACCCACAACACCGCGATAATTGCCGCGGCCGGCATTGGTTCCCGGATGCAGGCAGGTCGCGCCAAACAGTTGATCGAGCTGGGCGGCGTGCCGTTGCTGGTTCACACTCTCCGGCGTTTCGAAGAGTGCGGCGCCGTAGATAACGTGATTCTGGTTCTTCAGCCCAGCCTGACGGCAGAAGTGCTTGCGTTGGCTTCTCGCCACAACTTTACCAAGATAACGCGGGTCGTGGCAGGGGGCGCTGAGCGACAAGACTCGGTCTATCGCGGACTTCAGGTCATTACCCCGCATACCGCCGGAGTGGTAGCCATTCACGATGCTGCGCGCCCGTTCGTTACACCCGACGAGATTCGTACGGTCATCGAGCTGGCCGCCAGCAAAGGCGCGGCATTGCTGGCGGTGCCGGCTACTGACACGATCAAACAGGTCAGGTCCGGCCGCGTTCAGCGGACCCTGGATCGCAGGACCATCTACAACGCGCAGACGCCCCAGGCCTTCCAATATTCGATCATCCGAGAGGCTTACGACCGGGCGTTTCAAGATGGCTTCGTGGGAACTGACGACTCGCAGCTCGTTGAACGCATCGGTCATCGCGTATCTGTAGTCGAAGGCTCATACACAAATATCAAGATCACGCGGCCCTTCGATCTTCGATTGGCTGAGGCAATCGACGCAGAGTTCTTCAGATGATGACGGTAGCTCGATCCCGCCGTCTCGCTTGAAACCAGGTCGAGGAAATTCGTGGTATTCGTGTAATTCGTGGCCGCCTCTTGCTGAAACCCGCTTTGCAAACTGCATGAGCGAATCGAACCGAATAGGAATAGGGTACGACATCCATCGGCTGATCGAGGGCCGCAGGCTCATACTTGGAGGAGTGGAGATTCCGTTTGAGAAAGGGCTGATGGGCCACTCCGACGCGGACGTGCTGACGCACGCGATCTGCGATAGTTTGCTGGGCGCCGCGTCGCTAGGCGATATCGGGACACACTTTCCCGACGCCGACCCGCGGTTCGCCGGCGCATCGAGCCTGGACCTGCTCGGCAGAGTAGTGGAGCTGGTGGGCGATAGTGGATTTGTGGTAGCAAACATAGATTCCGTGATCCTTGCCGAGCGCCCCAAGCTGGCTCCCTACATCCAGACGATGCGCGAACGACTGGCTGCAGTCATGAGCATCGAGGTCGGTCGGATCAGCTTGAAGGCAAAAACCGGGGAAGGACTCGAGTCGGTGGGTCGGGGCGAAGCCATGGCCGCACACGTTGTTGCGCTCCTTTGCACGCGATAGAAGACCAGCGGGTCACGCAATTATTGCAACGCTGAGACCCGCACCTGATGACCTGATGACTAATGCGATTAATTGACATCATCGCCAGGAAGCGCGACGGACTTCAGTTGTCGCGTGACCAAATAAAGTTTGTGGTCCAGGGTTACACCCGCGGTGATGTGCCCGACTACCAGATGTCTGCGCTCGTTATGGCCATCTACCTGCGCGGGATGACCACCGAAGAGACCCGCGCGCTGACCGAGGAGATGCTCCACTCCGGCACCGTTGTCGACTTCTCCGACCTCGGGCGCCCCAGAGTCGATAAGCACTCGACCGGCGGCGTAGGCGATAAGACCTCCCTGGTGATCGCCCCCGTAGTAGGCGCGGCCGGCGTGCTGGTTCCGATGATCTCGGGCCGGTCGCTCGCTCACTCGGGCGGGACCCTGGACAAACTCGAGGCTCTTCCGGGCTTCAGAACCGATCTCTCGCTCCTTGAGTTCCGCGCCACCCTGGAGGACGTGGGCGTCGCTCTCATCGGCCAGACAGCCGAGATCGCGCCAGCGGACAAGAAGCTTTATGCGCTTCGCGACGTGACTGCCACCGTAGCTTGCCGACCCCTTATGGCGGCCTCGATCATGAGCAAGAAGATGGCCGAAGGGCTGACCGGTCTGGTCCTCGATGTGAAAGTCGGAAGCGGGGCGTTCATCAAAGATGAGGCCTCTGCAACCGAATTGGCGAAGCTGATGCTCGACATTGCGCAAGGCATGAAGAAAGACTGCGTCGCGCTCATAACAGACATGAACCAGCCTCTGGGCCGCGCAGTCGGCAACTCGCTCGAAATGATCGAAGCGCTTGAGACTCTTCGCGGAGGCGGCCCCGAGGACCTCAACACTCTCTGCCGCGAACTGTCGGCGGAGATGCTCGTGCTCGGGCGCGCTGCGGATACAAGCGAGAGCGCGCGCGTGCGTTACGACGAGATCATCGCGTCCGGCGCAGCACTCGACAAAATGCGGGAGATTGTTAAGGCTCAACACGGAGACCCTCGCGCGGTTGACGATTACGGCTTACTTCCCCACGCTCGATATGAGGTAGCGGTCAAGGCGCCGAGTTCAGGCTACGTTCAATCGATCGATACCGAATCGATCGGTCGAGCTTCGATGATGTTAGGAGCCGGCCGCGTTCGACTCGATGCGCCCATCGACTTGAGCGTGGGCCTGATACTCAACGCCAGAATCGGTGATCGGATTGAAGAGAGTTCGACGCTCGCAACAATCCACTTCAACGATCCGGCGCTGGCCGATGAGGCGGCACAGACCGTCGCTCAGGCTTATCTGATTGGTTGCGATCGAGTGGAGCCGCCCAGTCTGATCAGAGCCGTGATTCGATGACGGCGTGAAACACAGCGCGGATGGGTGTCATCAAAAATGGGACTAGAACCCTGTATGGGCGGGCCTCCGTGCCCGCCCCTGACAGTGCATGGTTCTTGACTCCGGAGCGGGCACGGAGGCCCGCCCGTACAGGGTCATTATCGGATTAGTCCCGGTTCTAATTGCACCCGACGGGGATGGCCCGGATCCATCCGGGTTGACCAACACTTGGATCCGCAAGGGATCTCCAGGAAGGCTCGAATGAAGAGAAGACTTCTTGTTCTGCTGTTGATGCTGGTGCTGCTGCTGCCGGGCTGCAGCGGCGTCTTCGACAAGATCGACGATGCTCATGGCCGCCCGCGCATCGGGATCGTCTTCGACATCGGCGGTAAGGATGACAAATCGTTCAACTCAGCGGCGTGGGAGGGCATCAAACGCGCAGCCAAGGATTTCCCTATCCATATGCGTGATGTTGAACCGGGCGAGCCAAGCTCGATCGAGCCGTGCATGCGCGTTCTGGCCGAAAGAGGCTACGATCTGATAGTGGGCGTGGGATTCGCGCAGGCCCCGATCATGGAGAGCGTGGCCGCCGACTATCCCAACCAGAAGTTCGCGATCATCGATGGAGTAATAGACAAGCCGAACGTCGCATCGCTCTTATTCAAGGAGCACGAAGGCTCCTTCTTGGTGGGGATGATCGCCGGCAGCGTGACCAGGACGAATAAGATAGGCTTCGTTGGTGGCATGGACATCCCGCTCATTCACAAGTTCGAGACCGGCTACCTGGAGGGCGCCCGCTTTGCAAATCCGAAGATTCAGGTGTTCGAGAACTATGTCGGCGTCACCGACGGGGCCTGGAACAACCCGGGAAAGGGCAAGGAACTGGCCAAGGCCCAAATCGAGCGCGGTGCGGACATCATCTTTCAGGCAGCGGGCAATTCCGGCCTGGGAGTTTTCGACGCTGCGGAAGAGACGCACAACCTCGCGATCGGCGTTGACTCAAATCAGAACTGGGTTAAGCCCGGATTCGTTCTCACCAGCATGATGAAGCGGGTCGACGTGGCGGTTTACAAGACGGTTCAGGAAGTTGTAGAAGGCCGATTCAAGGGTGGAATTCACCTGTTTGGTTTGGAGAACGACGGCGTCGCCTATGCGTTGGATGACTACAATCGCGCGCTGATACCTCAGTCGGTTCTAGATCAAGTCGAACGAGCTAAGCAGGAGATAATCGCGGGACGAATAAAGGTCACCGACGCAATG
>JBGPFL010000657.1:0-3911 GCA_041483295.1 Blastocatellia bacterium
ATACGCAAGATGACCGAAGCGCTTCGGCGGCCTCGGAAGGCTGACAGTAACGGTGAGGAATCGGGCCATCGAACGTATCCCTCGATGTGGCAGGACCTGTATCTGGGACGGAAATCGACAGAAGCGGATTTCCTGAATGGCGACATAATCGAGCTTGGGAAGAGGCTGGGCATTCCGACGCCCTATAACTCCGCGCTACTCGAGATTATCAATCGAATGATGGCCGAGGGGCTCAAGCCCGGGATCCACACGCCAGCCGAACTTCAGGCTTTGATTGAGGCCCGCGAGCCAGTGCAGGACTGAGGAGGGTGTCTCGATCGATAGGTTATGCAGCCTTGCTTGCGCACCTGCGACGAAGTGACCAACCAGGGGGTCTCGGAGGCCCTTCACCGGCCCAATTTGAAACCCTCTCGCAGGCCTCGGCTCGTGTTGGCTGGAGGGGCAGGAGACATGGAATTTGCGTGAGAGCTTTAGATCCCGCACTTCACAGGAGATGCCACCAAAACCACAACATATTGTACTTTTCAGTTGACAGACGGCTACCCATAGAGTAAACTCCGAGACCGCTGCACGGGAGAAAAGCAGACAAAAAAGAGTGAGCAATGGGTTGTGGGCAGGGCGGGCTGGGCGCTATCATAGACGTGCGTTTCAGGCCGGATTTAGCCCAAGTTTATGGTGTTCAGATCGCCGCATGGGGTTTAACCTAAAGCTGGCGTATTTTTGAAGGATTCACACCTCGGAGCTGTCCGGCCCCAGTGACGCGACAGGAGGTCAGAAGGCCGAGCTCTAAAACAAGCAAGAGACAGCAGGCTCATCAGTAGCCATGCCCCAAGCTACCCGACTGGCGACGGGGGGATCGGATAGGTTTCTCTGATCGGCCAGTGCCGTGCCTGCCCCCTGATCAATGAAAAAAGAGATTTCTGGAAGGAGACAGAATGGCTGCTCGATCTATCGGTGACCTGCAAAATCCCAACGCTCAGACCCCGCATGATGACTCAATCTCGCCCCTTGTTCCACACGCGGATATCTGGAGAACCGGCGCTCCTGATAGCAACGAGCTTAACGAGCTCGGGCAGAAGATATTCCTCGACCGCTATGCGATGAAGGATATGCACAAGCGCACGCTGGCGCCGGGCGACCTGGTCATTGTCTGTGTCGATGATAAGACCGGACAGCGCGAGATCGGCATGGCGCGCAGCATCGAAGCCGGACGAGTCACAGTCGATCTGCGCGACGGCACGGCGGTCGAGCGATTGACCGAACATATCGCCAAACCCATTGAAACCGATCCGGAACAGATGATGGAGCGAGTGGCCCGTGGCATCGCCGCGGTCGAGGGTGAGCGCGCCGATGAGTGGTATCACAATTTCCGCTGGCTGTTGAATGGCTGGAAGTTCGTACCCGCCGGCAGAATACTTGCGGCAGCCGGCACCGATCAGCAACTCACATTCTACAACTGCTATGTAGTGCCGTCGCCGAAGGATTCTCGCCGCGGTATAGTCGACACCCTGTCACAAATGATGGAGATCATGTCGCGCGGAGGCGGCGTCGGCATAAACGTCAGCAGCCTCCGCCCGCGCCATTCATACGTCAAAGGCGTAAACGGCCGCTCTTCGGGGTCGGTCTCCTGGGGCGCGCTCTATTCGTTTGTGACCGGCCTCATAGAGCAGGGCGGTTCCAGACGAGGCGCCCTGATGCTCATCCTCAACTGCTGGCATCCCGACGTGGTCGAGTTCATCAGCTCCAAGCGCGATATGGGCAAGATCACAAATGCCAATATCTCCGTTGGAATAACCGACACGTTCATGGACGCAGTCCACACTGACTCCGATTGGGACCTGGTGTTTGCCGACACTTCGGATCCTGATTATGAATCGATGTGGGATGGCAACCTGGATAAGTGGCTTGCAGCAGGCAAGAAGGTTGTTGTGCACAAGACCGTCAAGGCCCGTGCGATCTGGGACGCGATAATCGAGTCGGCGTGGGCGTCGGCCGAGCCCGGCGTCTTCTTCCTCGAGCGCTCCAACAAGATGTCCAACTCCTGGTATTACGACTCGGGTTATCTCGGGTGCACCAACCCTTGCGGCGAACAGCCCCTGCCGGGATTCGGAGTCTGCAATCTCGGAGCGGTCAACCTGTCCAGGTTCGTTCAGGGCGGGGACGTGGACTGGGGCGACCTCGGCAAGGCCGTGCGCTATTCCGTGAGGTTCCTGGATGACGTGATCGATGCCACGCCGTACTTCTTCGATGAGAATTACGCTCAGCAGAAGTCCGAGCGGCGCGTCGGCCTGAACACGATGGGGCTTGCAGAGATGCTGATTCGCCTCGGCATTCGGTATGGCTCTGAAGAATCGGTTCAGTTCATCGATCGGCTCTACCGTTTCATCGCCACCGAAGCCTATCACGCCTCGGCGGACATCGCGGCGGAGAAGGGACCGTTTCCGATGTTCGACTCGGACAAGTACCTTCAGTCGGGGTATATGCAAGCGATGCCGGCCGATGTTAGGGAAGCAGTTCAAGAGAAGGGCGCGCGCAATGTAACCTTGCTGACCCAGGCGCCTAACGGAACCATAGGAACGATGGTCGGCACATCCACCGGAATCGAGCCGTTCTACTTCTGGAGCTACTATCGAACGTCGCGCCTCGGCAAGCACGAGGAACGAGTGAAAGTGTTGGATGAATGGCAGCAATCGCATCCCGGCGAGCCGCTCCCGGGTTACTTCATCACTGCCATGGACCTGTCGCCGGAGGAGCACGTGAAGGTGCAGGCGGCAATCCAGCGCTGGGTCGACTCGTCTATCTCAAAGACCTGCAACCTTCCCGCTTCCTATACCGTTGGACAGACCCGCGAGATCTACGAGTTGCTCTATCGCCTCGGCTGTAAGGGCGGAACGATCTATCGCGACGGTTCGCGGGACGTACAGGTGCTCAATCTGAAAGAAGGTGACAAGAAGGCCGCCGAATCGTCTAAGTCTGCGGCGGCGCCTCCGGGTGCCCCCGCACCAGGCGCAACAGAAGAATCCGTCGCTGCCGAGACGTCTTCCGAGGCGTTGGTTCAGGGCAGCGAGGGGTTCCAGCCCAAGGTTCGCCCCCGTCTCTACAAGCGTCGCGGCTACACGGTCAGCAAGGCCACCCCTTCAGGTACTGCCCACATCACGATGAATGAAGATGAAGAAGGCCACCCCTTTGAAGTCTTCCTCGAGATCGGCAAGGCGGGCTCGGACATTAAGGCGATGGCTGAAGCAATGGGCCGATTGATGTCGCTGATACTTCGCATGGCATCGCCCGTCTCCGCCGTAGAACGAGTGCGAGAGATAGTCAAGCAGATGACAGGCATAGGCGGGGCGCGCTCGTATGGTTTCGGCAAGCGGCGAGTGCTCTCGTTGCCCGACGCGGTGGGCCAGGCGCTCGCCGAGAACTACCTCGGCGTGAGCTATGGAAGCGAAGCCGATGGCCAGGGGGCGGAAATGGGTGTGGAGGCGATGACGGCCGCCGTCACTCAGAAGAACGCGGCCGCAGCCTTATCCGCGGCATCCGCCGATCTGTGTCCGAACTGCGGCGACTCTGCCTTCGTGCGCGTCGAAGGCTGCCAGAGTTGTTATGCCTGTGGCTACTCCGAGTGCTAGTACTTTAATCGCGATTCTCTCCATACTGAAAGAACTCAGGGCGAGTCGACGGAACCCCAAAAGGGCAGACGTTGCTCGCCCGCTCTTTTGAACGATGGCCTCGGCAAGTGTTTGGATGTTGACACGGACAACGGCAGGTGGCGGCAAAACGTGTGTCGATGCCGGCCACCGGAGATCAGGGCCGGAAGATCAGGGCCGGAAGATCAGGGAGGGCTATGAAGTCTAAGGCAGCGGGGTGAACTTTGGATATGTTTTCCGAACCTTAGCATCGATCAAACGTCGCTC
>JBGPFL010000658.1:0-3903 GCA_041483295.1 Blastocatellia bacterium
CGCCAATTCTCTTCATGTCCAGCGAACTTGTCGCGCCCCCGCCGGTGTTGGGAATCACACACGAGTCGGGATTAATCTTGCGAACCTCGCGATCCCAGAGTTGCCAGAGGTCGAAGAGTCGTTGCTGGCGCCAGAGGACGTAGGCGCGGTGGACGGGATCCTGCGGGTTAGTCGTGCGCGGCAGGTCGTGTCCGGCGGCTTCGCTAAAAGATCTTCGGCAATGTTCGCAATAGCACATGCCGGAACCGTCCCAGCGGTTGATGAAGATGCCGTCCACCCTGTAGCGTGAAGCGATCTCCTTCTTCACTTCAGTCATGAACTCGAAGTTGTAAGGACCGAGCGCGCAGGTCACCCACATCTCAGGCGATGCCCAGTGACGTCGCTTATTGCCGGCGGCATCGACCGCGATCCAATCCGGGTGAGCAGCATGCACGTCGTCATACGTGGCATGCGGATCGGTGCGCGCGATGACGACCATGCCGAGCTTTCGACAGCCGGCAACCAAATCACCGAACGGATCGGAGTCGCCGAGCCATTGGCTGCGATGATGAAAAGGAACCTGCGTGGGATAATATGCGACGCATCCCCCAGCGCTCAGGCAAACGGCGTCCGAGCGGGTGCGCTTGAAATAGTCGAGCCAGAACTGCGGGTCGAACTTGCCCGGGTCGTCCTCGACGAGCGTGAGTTGCGCCCATCGCATCGGTTTGTCCACCCAGCTTGGAGTCGGCGGGGACGCTGAACCGATTGCCTCACGCGCGACCGGCAAGCCCAGAGTCTGTTTACTCAGGGTGACCGTAGCACCAGCCAGAGCGGTGGTTCGCAGAAAGTCTCTTCGCGATAAGCGTGACGTTGGCTTACTGGAATCGGCCATTGATCTTCTCCAGTAATTAGTTCGATCTATCGAAGCATTGAAGTGTATGCGAGCGACATCCTAAGCGAGTTCAAGGAGTAATGCAAATGTCGGCCGGCCGTAAGCTCGAATGAGGCACACTTAGAAACGACGAATGAGTGGTCGTCGATGGTCTTGTGCTGCGGAGCCCGCTCTGCAGTTGGGGGCACAACAGATTTACCGTAGTTAATAAGAGAGTTCGGTGGGTTTTCCGGCCGGGTTATGACAACTTGTGGCGAGCGCAATCAGCAAGCAGCATGTTGAGAGATAGGTAAAGATCCTCGAGGACCGACGATGTTGCTTCATTCGCTTGGAACCTCCGTTACCTGGAACCATTGTTCAACATCAGCAGGATACATCTCAGTCGTTGTAGGGGCCAACGACGACTTCTATGTATCAGTAGCCGCAAGCCACCTACGGTTCCAATGAACCCTCCCATTATTGGCCTTTCCTGTTGCAGTTGACTAACATTTGTTGTCTCTCGACGTTCTACAATGCTAGGATTGCTGCATGACTCAAGAGGGCAGTCGAATATCGCTCGAACTGGACCCGATGACCTCCGATCTTTTGGACGATCTAGCGGAGAGATGGGGCATATCCAAGGAAGAGGCGGTTCGACGCGCGGTGGAGCTAGCGGATGCTCGGACCGGTTCGCCGAACAAGGAAGGCCGGTTGGCAGCCTTCAAGGAATTGCAGCGGCGGCTTGGTCTGACGCCGGCCAAGGCTGCAGAGTGGCAAAACACGATTCGCGACGCTCGCCGCTGATAGCGGATGATTCAGCTCGATACTAACTTTCTTATCCAGGCCTTGGTACCAGGTTTCGCAGTCTAGGGAAGTCTGAAGGCGCTTCTATCTCGAATCGGAGCCTACCGACAACTCCGTTCCAGGAGCGGGATTAAGTCATGAAACGGATCAACCTCTTACGCGCCGTGCAAATCATCGCGATGCTCCTCGTCTGTGGGCTTGAGCGCTCCGACGCCCACGCAGCCGGCAACGACGCCGCGCGCATCAATCCCGAACTCCTCACGAAGGTCTGGAGCGCGCGCTGGATCGCAGTGCCGAACACGTCGCCATTCGATTACGGGGTCTACCACTTCCGCCGCACCCTTGAGCTTCAGGCCAGGCCGACATCGTTCGTCGTTCACGTCAGCGGCGACAACCGCTATCAACTCTGGGTCAACGGGGAGCGCGTCGTGTGGGGTCCCGCGCGTGGGGACTTGCATCACTGGCGCTTTGAGACCGTAGACATCGCGCCGCACCTGAAAGCGGGTAAGAACGTGCTGGCGGCAGTGGTCTGGAACTTCGGTCAGTTCGCGCCAGAAGCGCAGATCACGAACCAGACCGGGTTCTTATTGCAGGGCGATACGGCAGCGGAACGGATCGTGGACACCGGCGCCTCGTGGAAATGCCTCAAGGATGAAGCCTACGCACCGCTGCAGTTCACATCGGCGGCCATGCGCGGCTATTTTGTCGTAGGTCCGGGCGAGCGGATTGACGGAGGCCGCTATCCCTGGAACTGGCAGACCGCTGACTTTGACGATAGCAAATGGAGTTCAGCGCAGGTTGTACTGGCAGGTGCTCCGCGCGATGCGCGCGACGCGCCGAGCCGCTGGATGCTCGTGCCGCGCAACATCCCTCTGATGGAAGAGAAGCCTGAGCGCCTGGCGGCGGTGCGGCAGTCGAGCGGGGTCAGCGTGCCCGCGACCTTTCCGCAGCAGAAGAGCGCGTTCACTATTCCGGTCAACACCAAAGCGCGCTTGTTGCTCGACCAGTCGCACCTGACGACCGCTTACCCGGAGCTGGTCGTGAGCGGCGGCGAGGGCGCGGTGATCGAGATGGGATACGCCGAATCGCTCTTTAACCCGGGAGCGCAGCGCGGCAACAAGGGCAACCGCAACGAAGTCGAGGGCAAAGAGTTTCTTGGCTACTACGATATCTTCACCAGCGACGGCGGCAGCGAGCGAATGTTCCGCCCCCTGTGGTGGCGCACGTATCGCTACGTTGATTTGAAGATCGAAACGAAAGACAAGCCACTGACGATTGAGGATCTGCGCGGCATCTACACAGGCTATCCGTTCGAGTTCAAGGCGAAGTTCGACGCGGGTTCCGAGCGGCTGAGCAAGATTCTCGAAGTCGGCTGGCGCACCGCACGGCTCGACGCGCACGAGACTTACATGGACTGCCCTTACTACGAGCAGTTGCAATACGTCGGTGACACTCGCATCCAGTGCCTGGTTTCGCTCTACAATTCGGGCGACGCGCGACTGATGAAGAACGCGATTGCGCTGATCAACGATTCTCGCACGGCCGAGGGCGCGACGATGAGCCGCGCTCCGACGCGCACTCAACAATACATACCGCCCTTCTCACTCTGGTGGATCGGGATGGTGCATGACTACTGGCAGTATCAGGACGATCCCGAGTTCGTGCGCGAGATGCTGGCCGGGGTGCGCGCGGTGCTCGCCTTTTACGGGAAATTCCAGAAGCAGAGCGGCTCGTTGGGGTCGATGCCGTGGTGGAACTACGTGGATTGGGTGTGGAAGAGTAACGGAGTGCCGCCGGTTGAAGCGGACGGCTCGTCGGCTTCTCTCGACTTGCAACTGCTGCTCGCACTCGATTGGGCGGCGGATTTGGAGGATGCGTTAGGCTCGAAGCGACAAGCTTCTGAATTCCGCGAGTCGGCCGGTAAACTGCGCACGACCGTCAAGCAGCTTTACTGGGACTCGTCGCGCCAGCTCTTCGCCGACACGCCGCTGAAGAAAGAGTTCTCGCAGCAGGCCAACTCGCTAGCCGTACTCGCCCGTGCCGTTGAAGGCGCCGACGCCCGCGCACTCGTCAATCGTGTGCTGGCCGATTCGTCGATCACGCAGTGCACCTACTATTTCCGCCACTATCTCCATTCGGCGGTGAATCAAGTGGGAGAAGGCGACCGCTACCTCGACCTGCTGGGCGAATGGGACAAGATGCTGGCGCGCGGACTGACGACATGGGCCGAGACGCCGGAGCCGTCGCGC
>JBGPFL010000659.1:0-3886 GCA_041483295.1 Blastocatellia bacterium
CAAGAAATAAGCCCGAGACGCTTCCGATCCCCAAGAAGCTCGACGATCTTGATGAGTTTTTCGAAACTCACGACATGGGTAATTACTGGGAGGATATGCGCCAGGCGCAATTTGAAATCAACATAAAGAAAAGAATTCACCTGGTCGCAATCGACGAAGAGATTGCCGACAGGATAACTACGATTGCCAAATCAAAGAAGACATCGTCGGAATCCTTGATCAACGCCTGGCTCAAGGAGAAGGTCCGAAGAGCCAGTTGACGGACCCACGCGACGGCGAACCGTCTCAGTCGCAGCTTCGTTCAGCAAGTTGTGCCTCTATCTGGGAAGTAGCGCATGACAGTTTCTCCGCTCGGGTTCGAAGTGATCCGCGAAACGACCACCATTAACAAGGCCGATACGACCGTCATCGGCACGACCGGCATGAACCCAAACACTGCGGTTCCGCCCGGGGTGCGCGACAAGACCTCAATTCCCGCCACTGAAGAGACTACGACTGAAGGTCCCGGCGCCGGCGCGGTGACTATCGCCTGAAAGACCGCGACCGCTATAACGGCGCCAACCGTCCATAGCGTGCTCGCAAGCGCTCCCCACTTGGTGCTTCCCTTCCAGAACAACGCCGCCACCAGAAGTGGCGCAAGCGCCGAGTAACCTGAGAACGCATACTGCACCGCGATGTCGAAGATAGTCTGCGGAGCCTGCAACGCGATCGCGTAGGCAACGACTGTCAGCAAAACCACAAAGATGCGCCCCGTGTGTACCTGGACCGCTTCGCCAAACCGAGTCTTGCCGCCATAGAAAGCGAACACGTCTTCGGTGAACATAGTCGACAGCGCAAGTATCTGGGAATCACTCGCCATAACCGCGGCCATAATGCCCGCGCCTAACAAACCCGCCAGCCACAGCGGAGCATAGCGCTCGAGCAGCAGTAACAACACATCATCGCCGGCCATCTTCTGACGAAGCTCGTCTCGCTGGTCCGGCGTCATTCGAGAACCTTCGGTGACCAGCGTGGCACGAGCTTCGATCTTCTGTTTGATCTGAGGAACGTCGCTCATCCGGTTAGCCATCACGCCCAGAAACACACACGGAAGCCACAGCGCGAGTATACAAAGAGGATATAAGATAACCGTCTTCTTGAACTGATCCATCTTGCGCGCAGTCAGGCAGAAGATTCCGATGTGCGGGAACGCAATCGATGAAAGCGGGATGAACGTGTAGCTGAAGAAGAAGAGCGGGGAGATGCGCTCGCGCGTCAACAGCGGAGCGGTGGCCGGCGATGACTGCAGAGCTTCGATGGCGCTCGAGAAGCCGCCCATTCCCGCGCCGATCACTATTACCGCGACCGCGCCGAAGCATAAGAACAACAAGGTCTGCAGAGTATTTACCCAGGCCGTGCCTCTCATCCCGCCGAAGAAGACATAGCTCATCACTACCAGTGCTACGATGGCTCCTCCCAGCCAGTAAGGCACGCGGCCGCCGCTTATTGCATTAAGCGTCGTGCCGCCGCCCATCACCCCGATGATGATGTACGGGACCAGAAACGCGGCCTGCACGGCGAAGATAACCGTTCCAATGTGCCCACACTCCCAGCGGTCCCGAAACATCTGCACCGGGGTCATGAAGCCGAACCGCTTCCCCAAAGCCCACACTCGGGTTCCGATCAGCAAGAGCGAAAGAGGAATTATCAGAGCCGAAGACGAAGCCATCAGCCCGAAAGTCACGATGCCGTTGTTGAACGCGTGTCCCGAAGAACCGAGTATCGCAAACGCGGTCATGTTCGTGCCGAAAAGCGAGAACAGAAATACGAACGGGCCAAGAGAGCGCCCCGCAAGGAAGTAGTCTTCAGCCTGTTCACGTCGGGCTGATCTTCGAAACGCGAAGATGCCAATGTAGAGGACGATCGCCAGATAGGCGAAGACGAAGATCGCGGGAATCAACGGGCGTCACCCTCCTGAGCCTCAATGTGACGACCGGTGCCATCTTGTGCCGCATCATGCTCGAGGTGGGATGGCCACGCATATTTCACCAACATCCACATCAAGGCGGATGCAGCCACCGTAAAGCACGCGTGATAGAAGAGGCCTATCGGGATGAACCCGAGTATCATCGGAGTCGCGCTGCGCCAGAACCAGATATCCTGATGAAGAACGTAAAGAGCCGTGACCAGGGTCACCATTAACACTGTTTTCATTGGTCTCTTGCCCGCAACAGCCTGTTCGAGGTGAGGTACTATTGCATAGTGGTCCGGCGAATTGCAACAGTTGTCAGTGGCCAGTTGTCCGTTGTCAGTGGTCCGTTGATCGGTGGTCCGTGCCTTGATAGTTCCTGCCACGGACAACTGGCCACCGACAACTGACATCTGTCGCCAATGCGGGTATAATGCGCGACTGGCGCAAATGAAGGGGATGAGGCGAGCAATGTCTATACAAGAAGTCTCAGATCGAGGGTGGGTGCTGTTAGAACAGATCAACACAGGTCGCGTGCGCCGTGTTTCTGCGGGAGCCTGCGCGGTTCTGCTGGCGGTACTGCTGCTCGCAGGCCAACTGACCGCCGAAGATTGGTCTCAGTTTCGCGGTCCCAATGGCACAGGCGTTTCGGCCACTACTGATCTGCCGGTTGAGTTCGGTCCGCAGCGTAACATGATCTGGAAGACGCCGCTGCCACCCGGGCACTCCTCTCCGGTTCTGGGCCGCACCCGAATATTCGTCACCGGCTTTGAGGGCAACAAGCTTTTCACAGTCTGCCTCGATCGCAAGACGGGCAAGCTGCTCTGGCAGCGAGAGGTCCCGCGTAACCGCAGCGACCGGCTCCGGAAGCCCAATAGTCCGGCCTCTCCGAGCCCGGTCACCGACGGCGAAAATGTCTACGCGTTCTTTCAAGACTTCGGCCTGATCTCCTACAGCGGTGACGGGAAAGAGCGATGGAAAATTCCGCTTGGGCCGTTCAACTCATATTACGGTATGGGCGCTTCCCCGATTCTTTCGAACGACGTTCTCCTGCTCGCCTGCGATCAAAACACAAACTCGTTCATGTTGGCGGTCGATAAGAATACGGGCCGCCAGCGCTGGAGAATCGAGCGGCCGGGAGTGATTTCGGGCTACTCGACGCCGATCCTCTTCAAGCCGCCAACCGGGCCAATGCAGGTAATAGTGCCCGAGTCGTTCCAGCTCAGCGCCTATTCGGTCGAAACCGGACAGCGAATGTGGTGGGTGCGCGGGCTTGCCTGCGAAATGAAGTCGATACCCGCCGTGGACTCCAGTACCCTCTACATCAACGGCTGGGGCTTTCCAGAGAACCAGCCGGGAAAGCAAATTGCAATCCCTCCTTTCGAAGAGGTACTCCCGAAGTTCGACAAAGACAACGACGGCCGGATCTCAAAAGCGGAACCCGCCGACGAGCGGCTCAAACATGAGGTCTACTTCGGCGCCTTCGATCTAAATGGTGACGGCTACATTGATGCAAGGGAGTGGGACATATATCGCGCGATGATGTCGGCGGAGAACGGATTGTTGGCCATCAAGTTGGGCGGCAGCGGCGACATGACTGCGAGCAGCATCCGATGGCGATACCAGAAGCTCGTCCCTCAAGTTCCTTCGACATTGCTCTATAAAGGCGTTCTGTACATGGTGAACGACGGAGGCTTGTTGATCTCGTTCGACCCGGCGACTGGAGCTGTGATCAAGCAGGGCCGATTGGAAGGCGCCGTCGACAGGTACTTCGCGTCTCCGGTTGCCGCGGATGACAAGGTTTATCTGGTCGGCGAAGGCGGAGCGGTTTCGGTATTGAAGGCCGGAGGCGACTGGCAGATTCTGGCTGTGAACGCGATGGACGATGAGTGTTTCGCCACTCCCGCCATCGCCGATGGGCGAATCTACATCCGCACC
>JBGPFL010000660.1:0-3884 GCA_041483295.1 Blastocatellia bacterium
CACGCATCACGCATCACGCATCACGCATCACGCATCACGCATCACGCATCACGCATCACGCATCACGCATCACGCATCACTCTTCACAGCTTCATCTCATAAATCCTGTACGTCTTCTCCCGCCGGCCTCCCAGTAGCTCGGCTGCGCGATTCATCAGCGTGTTGGTCTCGAGCACCCAGCTCATCTCCCCTCGGGGGTATCCGCTGTTCGGAGCTCGCCTGTGGATCTCGTCGTAGAGCACCGATGCAATGCCGAGGTTGTGGTGCTCCTTAACCACCCCCATTATTACGATCCGAATGAAGTCGATCTTGCGCGAGTGCCACAGCAGCTTGAGCAACCCGAATGGAAACAGCCTGCCGTTGATCTTCTTGAGTGCGCGGTTCACGTCGGGTATGGCCAACATGAAGGCGATGGGGCGCGGTGGGCCTCCGTCCACTTGCTGCTCCGCTATCAGCACAACCCTGGGATCGACAATCTGTTTCATGTCTTTCGCCAGGTGATCGAACTCCTCGCCGCTTACCGGAACGAACCCCCAGTTAGTGCTCCAAGCATCGTTATAGATCTGCCGAAGCAGCTCGGCCTCCTCTTTGAAGCGCTTGAGGTCCACGGTTCGTACGCTGATCCGGTCCCTCACCTTCAAGCGGTCGGCCACCCGCTTGAGCTTGCCTGCGGAATCATAACAGTCCACGTCGACGTAATAGGCGTACATGTCCATCGCCTTCTTAAGCCCGCACCGCTCAATCAACTCGACGTAGTAGGCGGGGTTGTAGGTCATCATCACTGCCGGCGATCTATCGAACGCATCAACCAGCAGACCAACCTCGTAGTTCGTCGAGGGGTTCATCGGTCCGCGCATCAGCTCCGCTCCGCGTGAACGCAGCCAATCGCCGCACGCCCCAAACAACGCCGTCGCTGCTTCCTGATCATTCTCCGCTTCGAAGAAGCCAAAGAATCCGGCGCGCTCGGAGTGAAACTCGTTGTGGGCTCGGTTGAGGATGGCCATTATGCGGCCGACGATCCGCCCCTCTCTCCGGACCAGGAACAGCTCAACATCCGAGGTCTTATAAAAAGGATGGCGTTTAGTGTTGAGGATGTCCTTCTGCGCGAGCCTGAGGGGCGGGACCCAGAAGGGATTGGACCGGTAGAGTCTGTACGGCAGCGCCAGAAACTCGCGCTCGTCCTTTCTCCCTCGTACGGGCGCCACTTCGACTGCTCCCGTATTGCTCTCAACCATCCTCGTCGCGCTCACGATAACCTCCCACACAGCGTTTCTCGTTTTGCGTTTTATGTTTCGCGGTATGGCTTAGTTTGGACTTGCTGAAAAACGCGAAACGAGAAACGAGAAACGCTTTCCGCATTCCAGGGAAGCGGATTATAAGGGAAACGGCGGGCGGCGTACAACACGCGACTCATAATGACAAAACGAGCGCATAGGCGTAGCGCGTTGACCGTGCGCATGGCACAACGTAAGATGAACTGTCGCTGTTATGGAGGAACGGACCTTCAAAACGCTGGAGATCGAAGCGCTGATAGCGCTGCTGGCCCGACACGTACAGTCGCCGCTGGGACGGAGGCACGTCCTCGATCTTCTGCCATCGACCGATCGCGATGTCATCAATCGCGAGCTTGACCTCACCACCGAGTGTGCCGACTACATCTCGACCGGAGGAGCATTCGGGCTGGGAGAGGTAACCGATCCTCAGACTTCGCTCGACGAACTTCAGATCGAAGGCACGGGCCTCGACCCGCATCAGATTCTCGCGCTTCAAAGCCTGGTCGCCACTGGCATGGATCTGCGAGCGCAGTTTGGCGAACCCGAGAGCCGGCAGCGCTATCCGCATCTGTCGAGTATCGCCCTTTCGATTCCCGATCTTCGCCGGATGCTGGCGTCCATACGCGGAAAGATTCTTCCCAATGGAGAGATCGACGACAATGCGAGTCCCGAGCTGCGCCGCATTCGCCGCGAAGTCAACGAGCGCCGCTCCCGAATCTATCGCAACCTCGAATCGCTCATGCACGAGCGCGCCCCCTCAGCGATCCAGGAAGAGATAGTAACGATTCGCAATGGACGATTTGTCATCCCCGTGCGCACCGACGCGCGTGGACAGGTGCCCGGGGTGATGCATGGGCTTTCATCCAGCGGCCAAACCACCTTCGTCGAGCCGCTGGGGATCATCGATCAGAACAATGAACTCGTGCGATTGCGAGAGCAGGAGGAGATCGAGATCGGCCAGATCCTGATCTCGCTCACCGAGACGCTGCGAGCGGACCTCCCCGGCATACAGGCAGTAGTCAGGGCCGTCGCCAGGATAGACTTCGTCCATGCCAGGGCGCGCCTGTCGGCGGAGTTCAGATGTGTGCGGCCCCGGATGGTCGAGGGAACCCACCTGCTGCTCAGCGACGCTCGTCACCCTCTGCTCGAACACACGTTGAAGCAGTCCGGAGCTGCAGTCGTTCCGATATCTCTCGATCTCGACCCAGAACATCAGACGATGGTAATCAGCGGACCAAACGCCGGTGGAAAAACTGTCGTCGTCAAGACCGTCGGCCTCATTGCGCTGATGGCCCAGATGGGATTGCACGTTCCTGCAAGTGAAGCTGTGCTGCCGGTGTTCGACCAGGTGCTCGCGGATATCGGAGACCAGCAGTCCATAGCGGCTAACCTGTCGACCTTCACCGCTCACATGCGAAACATCTCCGAGATGGCTTCGACGGTAGCGCCGCCTGCATTGATCTTGATCGACGAGGTCGGGACCGGCACCGACCCTGATGAGGGCGCAGCACTGGGCGTCGCAATCGTCGACTACTTTCACCGCGCGGGCGCAACGATAATTGCGACTACTCACTACAATCAACTGAAGGTCTGGGCGTCGCAGACCCAGGGCGTGCTCAATGCTTCGGTTGAGTTCGATGAACGGACTCTGCGGCCGACCTATCGCCTCATCACCGGAGTTGCGGGCGCATCGTCCGGCATAGAGATCGCGCGGCGAATGAACCTGCCGCCCGAGGTGCTCGACGATGCGAAGCGCCTGCTCGACCCTGCGCAGATCCAGGCTAGCGACTACTTGAAGAAGCTCAAGTCGCTGGTGGACGAGCACGCATCGCTGCGTGACGCGCTCGAAGATGAGCGACAGGCAACCGCAGACAAGTACTCGCGCCTCGACGTTGAGTTCGCCCAGCGAGAGGCTGAGCGCCGGGCGCAGTTTGAGGGTCAGCTCGCCCAGGTCATTCGTGAGTTCACCGCCGAGAGCGAGCGCCTTGTCAACACGGTGAAGGACCGGGTCGCCGCGGCTCGCCTCAAGAAAGAGGCGGAAGTGCGGACGGCCGAGCTGCGTCGTTCAGCGGGGGTCCGATTGCGGAAGCACGTAGAGAACGCGCCGGCCTCGAGCGCCTTTGCTTCCGCACGGACCTCCCAGGTAGACTCAGGCACGTCTCCCGTCTTTGAAGGCCGCCAGGTAGATTCAGAGCAGATGGGCAGGGCCTTTGCCGATACGATTGCTGAAATAAAGGAACGTGATCGAGTGCTGATCAGGACTCTCAACCGGGAGGGCGTTGTCGAATCGATCAACGACAGCTCCTTCACCGTGCTTGTCGGTTCTTTGCGTTTCAGAGCGAGGCGCGATGAGTTGGAACTGGTGCAGACGGCCGCGCCTCTTGCCTCCAAGCGCGCTGCGGGGTTGCCAAGCGGAGTCAGCGCCTCAGTCAGTATCGATGAGAACTTCAATTCTGAGATCAACGTGATCGGCTCGACGGTCGATGAAGCCACTGACATAGTCGACAAGTTCCTCGACGCGGCATACATGGCTGGAGTTGAGAGCGTGCGCATCGTGCATGGTCATGGAAAGGGAGCGCTTCGCCGCGCCATCGCCGATCTGCTGGCGGG
>JBGPFL010000661.1:0-3881 GCA_041483295.1 Blastocatellia bacterium
CCCTCGACGAATGAGACGTGCGGTGCGCGGCAGCCTGTACGTTGGAGCCGAGAACAGAATCGCCTCGTCGCGGCTCTCGATCGTTCTTGAGACGGATATGGAGTCGGCGGTGGCCTCCGTAGTTGCGGCCGAGATTGCCGGCCGGCGCGAGCCGGAGGCGATCAAGGCGCTTGCGATCGTCGTCCGCAGCTTTGTACTGTCCCACCTGGGCCGGCATCTAGCCGAGGGCTTTGATTTTTGCGACACCACTCATTGCCAGTTGTATCGAGGAGAAGCAGATCTTTCAGCAGAAGTGTTGAGCCCCGTGGTAGCAGTTGCGGTGGCCTCGACCGAAGGCGAGGTTCTCGGCTTTCAGGGTAGACCGATCGAAGGCTACTACACGGCTGCTTGCGGAGGCCTTTCGGCTACACCGGAGATGGTGTGGGGAGGCAAAGTCCCAAGCGGTTATACCTACAGGCGGATCGCGTGCCCGTGGTGCCGGGCTTCGCGTTACTGTAAATGGCAGCGGACGGCGCGCGCGCAGTTGGTGCTCGATGCGCTGTCACCTGCGGCGCCTGGGCAGAGGCTTTCGCAGTCGGCAGACATAGTCGCGGAAACCGAAGGGCCGGGTGATCTCGTTCGCTTGATCAACATCCGGGACCGCGGCCGGAGCGTCGAGCTTCCTACCGACGAGTTTCGCCGCCGTCTCGGGCAGCGGCTCGGCTGGAACACGATCCTGAGTCCAAGTTTTTCAGTTGAGCGTCGCGGCAACGCGTTCATCTTCAGAGGCCGCGGATTCGGCAGTCAGGTCGGACTATGCGTGGCAGGCGCTTTCGCTCAAGCAGCAGCCGGGCGCACTTGCCGCGACATCCTGAGCTTCTATTACCCACAAACCGAGGTAAAGAGGGGCGAGTGAAAACCAGAGCGGAAACAGGCAGTGGAGGAGATCCGGGCTCGAGGGGCTTCACTAAGAGCCTCAGGGCTGAGAGTCTCGGGTCGGGCCGCGCTGTTTCAGGCTGGGCAGGGTTACCATTCGCCTCCCTGATTGGGATCAAGAGCAGCCTGGCCGAGTTGGGTGCTTGGCTAATGACCTTCGGAGCAGTCGGATTGTTCGCAATCGCGCTGCTCGATTCGGCGTTGATTCCGCTGCCCAGCGGACCTGATCTCATCATGATCACGCTCAGCGCTGTGAATCCGGCCTGGATGCCGCTGTATGCGCTTGCGGCCACCGCCGGTTCAACAATTGGCTGCACAATCCTGTACCTGATAGCTCGTCGAGCGGGCGAGGGCGCGCTCAGGCGCGTGAGTCCGGAAAAGCGCGAGCGAATACAGAATGTCCTTGGACGTTACGACATGCTGGCCGTGATGACGACGGCTGTGCTTCCGCCTCCCTTCCCATTCAAGCCGTTCGTGCTGGGGGCGGGGGTCTTCAAGTTGAAAACAGTGCGATTCGTCTTCGCCATATTGATTGGAAGAGCGATCAGGTTCTCGATCGAAGGCTGGCTTGCAATCGAATTCGGGGACGACGCCTTTCGCATTGTGAAGGACCATGGCGGAAAGGTGTTGATAGGCGTTGGCGCGATTTTGCTTGTGGCCCTCGCAGTGGGACTGTATCGGCAGCGGCTGCGAAGGTCACGCGTGGCACCGACCGACGAAGCTTCGAGCGCACAATAATCGAACTGCAAGAGCCTCCAGACGTTCAGCAATGGGTGGAAACACTCTTTCGCGGTCCCCAATCGCTGTGGTAGCATTATCAACTTGTAGAGGAGACCGTTTTCGTACATGTACAAGCTTGCCTTGATACTTGCGATGCCCCTGCTGGTACTGACGGGGCTCGCACAGCCGCGCAACTGCTTGCGCGTCATGCCGATCGACGAGTTGACGCGCAATTCAATTTTCATAGCGCGAGTGAAGGTACAAAAAGCAGTTCGGGCTAACTACCGCGGCGCGTTCAGCCAACTCGCCATCCTCAAGCCGGTTGATGTGATTGACGGCGACTTCACCCTGAAGGAAGTTAATGTGCTGGCCCGCGCGAACGTGCGTTGCGCGGAAGACAACTATATTGAGAAACAGGAGATGCTGGTCTTCCTTGCGCTCGAAGACAGCCTGTTCCGCACTCAGAACTTCCAGTACGGCCAATTTCTGATCGACGGCGAAATCGTCAAGGGGTGGAGAGACAAAGCGAACAAACCCGTTGACAGGCTTTACGCTGAAGTGCGATTGGAAATCGAGGCCTACGTAAACGCCACGCATCATCCTCCTTCCGAAGGACCAGTTCCGCCTCCGACCAAGCCGATACCCCCGCCTCAAGACTAGCTGGATTGAGTTGTTCTTTTTTTGCGCCTCGCTGAAATTGAAGATAAAATCCCCCGGATATGAAAATCCTCGTAATCGGCTCCGGGGGCCGAGAACACGCGATCTGTTGGAAACTGAGTCAAAGTTCGCAGACTTCTCAACTCTATTGCGCGCAAGGCAACGCGGGGATCGCCCAGATCGCGACCTGCTGTCCCGCAAACCTCAATGACGCCGCCGGGCTTGCAAGCCTCGCCGAGTCGCTCGACGCTGACCTGACTGTGATCGGTCCCGAAGCGCCCCTGGTCGCGGGCGTGGCCGAGGCATTCCACGAGCGACGACTGAAGGTGATCGGACCGACCAGCGACGCCGCGCAGTTGGAGGGCAGCAAGATATTCGCCAAACAGTTCATGGCTCGTCATTCTATTCCGACGGCGCGGTTCACAATCTGTCGCTCGCCTGACGCGGCTAAGGAAGCCCTGGACCGCGATTACAACTTACCGGTAGTGGTCAAGGCTGACG
Organism: Blastocatellia bacterium; assembly: GCA_041483295.1. GTDB lineage: Bacteria > Acidobacteriota > Blastocatellia > UBA7656 > UBA7656 > DASYSA01. The sequence continues at coordinate 2,794 of JBGPFL010000661.1, forward strand.
GGCTGGCTGCCGGCAAAGGCGTGCGTATACCGGCCGACCGCCGAGAGTTTGATGAGGCCATCAATGCAATGATGGTCGAACGAGTCTTCGGCGAAGCCGGCTCCGCCGTGGTTCTGGAGGAGTGCCTGGTCGGGCGCGAGGCGTCGCTGATGATCTTCACCGACGGGCGGGACTATCAGGTTATACCGCCGGCGCAGGACTACAAGCGCGCCGATGATGGAGACCTTGGGCCAAACACGGGCGGTATGGGATCGTTTTCGACGCCGGCTCTAATTGACAGCGCAACGCTCGATCACATCATTCGCGAAATTGTCGAACCGACGCTCGAGGGCATAGCCGGCGAGGGTCGTCCCTTCCGCGGCGTGCTCTACACCGGGTTGATGCTCACTGTCGAGGGGCCGATGGTGATCGAGTACAACGCGCGTCTGGGCGACCCTGAAGCACAGGCTGTGCTCATGAGGCTGGACAGCGATCTGGTCGAGGTATTCGACGCGATACTCGCCGGGCGCATCGGGTCGCTGTCGATGAATTGGAGCACGGACTCATCGGTCTGCGTCGTAGCCGCGTCCGCTGGATACCCTGGTCCGTTCGAAAAGGGAAAGCCAATAGCAGGGCTCGATGACGCCGGCGCAGTTGAAGGGGTCGTAGTCTTCCATTCGGGTACGGCTCGCGATGAACAGGGACGGTTTGCGACCGCGGGCGGCCGCGTCCTTGGAGTGGCCGCACGGGCTGCAACTCTCGAGGAGACGTGCTCGCGGGCCTATGAAGCGATAAGCCGAATAGATTTTGATGGAATGCGCTATCGAAGTGATATCGGGGGCAGGGGTCGCTGACCCCGACCCCTAACCCCCGATCCCTGACCCCCGCTCCTCATCACTCAAACCCGAGCGCACCTTCGCCTCGGTCCGCGCGACTAACTCCGAGATGTTCGCTCGCGAATAGCCTGCCGTGTTGATTGGCTCATGTATTGTGACGTAGATCGTCGAAGGAAGGATTTTGACCTCCCCCTTGGGCATGATCGTGCTGCTGCCGGATATGGATATCGGCACGATCGGAACACCAGCTTCGATCGCCATCATAAACGCGCC